>CAZMBT010000098.1:0-7339 GCA_964564395.1 uncultured Alkalilacustris sp. | reverse complement strand
TTACGTGCTGCGCGATATCACCGATGACGTGACGCTGGCCGAGTTCCTGATCTGATCATTGCCGGATTGCAGCGCGGCGACGCCTGCGACGAATCTGGCGCGCGTCGTTTCCAGGGTGTTCAGGATCGCGTTCATGTCTATCTGCGCCGCTTGTCCGGCAGCGGCGCGGGATTCGCCCTTCTGGCACAGCGCGGCGAGGGTCTCGAAGCCGAGCGTCAGGGCCGTGCCCTTCAGGAAATGCAAGCGTGCCTCGACCGCGTCGTCGGCCGCCGGATCGGTGTCGCGCAGCGCCGCCCCGGCCTGTTCGAGTTGGTCGAGCGAAAGCCGCAGGATGTCGTGAAAGTCGCTTTGCGCAACTTCGCTGCGCAGGCGGTGGATCTGGTCCCAGTCGATCATGTCGTCTCCTGCCGTGAATTGCGGTCTTGCGCTCATGCGCCCGACTCTCGCGCAAGAGCGGCAGCCCCGGCGCGTGACGGCCGCGATCACGATTCCCGGATACGGCGTGCGGGTTCATGGCGCGTTAACGGGGCCCTGCGAAACCGGACGCATGACGAATGTATCGCAGCATGCGGGCGAGGCGGATCGCATCCCCGCGGTCGCTCGGCCGGGGGCGCAGGTCGCGTTGCATGTGCTGGTGGTCGATGACAGCGCGCTGGACCGGCGTATCCTCGCCTCCACGCTGCGCTCCTGGGGGTACAGGGTGACCGAGGCTGCATCGGCGCCGCAGGCGCTCGGCCTCGGCCCGGGACAGGCCTTCGATCTGGTGTTGTCGGACTGGATGATGCCGGACATGGACGGCCCCTCCTTCTGCCGGGCCTTCAAGGCGCAGCCGCAGGAGGCGTATGGCTATTTCATTCTCCTGACCTCGAAGAGCGAAAAGCAGGACGTGGCGCATGGTCTCGATTCGGGCGCCGATGATTTCGTCAGCAAGCCCGTCGATTTCGAGGAGCTACGCGCCCGCCTGCGCGCGGGTGCGCGGGTCGTGCGCATGGAGCGTGAGCTCAGGCACAAGAACCGGATCGTGACCGAAACACTGACGGAATTAAGAGCAGCGCGTGACGCGGTGGAGCGTGATCTGGAACAGGCGCGCAAACTGCAGCAATCCCTCCTGCCCGACCGGTTCCGACGGTTCACAAACGGGCAGGTCGCGCTCGAGCTGCACCCCAGCGGCCATGTCGGCGGCGATCTGGTGGGGTGCTATTCGATCGGGTCGGGCCGAGTGGGGATATACGGACTCGATGTGGCGGGCCATGGCGTCAGTTCCGCGCTCATGACGGCCCGGCTTGCGGGGCTTCTCTCCGATGCCGCGCCGGAGCGCAACATCGCGCTGTCACATGACCGGGACGGCCGACCGTCACCGCGCGACCCCGCGCAGGTGATCGCTGCGATGAACGAGCTTGTGCTCGCGGAGATGACGACCGATCTCTATTTTACCATGGTCCTAGCCGATGTGGATCTCGACACCGGCCATACGCGCCTTGTTCAGGCCGGGCATCCGCATCCGGTGGTGCAGCGGCGCATGGGCAAGGTGGAGCTGGTGGGCGAGGGCGGATTCCCGGTGGGGCTGCTCAAGGAGGCGGCGTGGCGTCAGACCGAATTGAAGCTGGGCCCCGGCGACCGCTTGCTGATCCTGTCCGACGGGGTCACGGAACGCCGCGATCCGGATGGTGAGCAGTTCGGCGAGGACCGGCTGTGTCGCTTGCTCGGGCGCCTGACCGGGTTGCATGGGGGCATGTTGCACAACGCCCTCCTCACGGAGTTGCGCCGTTTCGGCGGCGGGGAAGAGGCCGAGGATGATGTCTCGCTCGTGCTGCTGGAACGCCATCTCACCGCGCCGGGCTGATTCGCGGCGGGCGGTGGGTCGGTGGCGATGGCGCGCCGGAATCACGGTGCTCAGACGGATCTGCGCTGCTGAAAGCCCAGAACCTCCTTCAGGAACTGCCGGTCGCCGTCATTGCCGACCAGCTGTATTGCGGCCTTCGGGGGAACCCAATGCGCCGTGTGGTTCGCCTCGCTCGGTCCGCGTCGGCACAGCACGGGGCGCGCGACATAGACCATGCATGTCTTGCGCGCCCAGATGTCGTATTCGGGCATGTAGGTGAACCGGTGAAACACCCCGCGGCGGCGGGCATCGGCCAGCGTCCAGCCGGTTTCCTCCAGTACCTCACGGTGCAGCGCGCGCAGCGGGGTCTCGCCGGGATCGATGCCGCCGCCGGGCAGCTGGTATTCCGGCACGGGGTGTGCCTGATGCGTCAGCAGGACGCGTTCGCCCCGCAACAGCACCGCGTAGACGCCGGCGCGATGGGTGTAATGCCGGTTCCCGTCGGGGGGCGCGCCGAATCGTCTGCTCATCACATGCTCCGCTGGCAGATCCTTGGTCTGCCGGTTGTCGTGCATATATCGACACGGTATGCCAAGCCGCAAGCGGCTAGAAAAGACCAACCCCTTCGGGAATTTCGGGAAAGCGCATGTCATTCGGCTCGCAGATCGCCTGGGACGACACCGTCCTGCCCTTTCAACTCGACCGCTCGGATATTCGCGGGCGTGTGGCCCGGCTTGACGGTGTGCTGGAGCGTGTGCTGTCGCAGCATCGCTATCCGGCCGCGATCGAGCAGCTTGTTGCCGAGGCCACGATGCTGACGGCGCTGATCGGACAGACCATCAAGCTGCGCTGGAAGCTGTCGCTGCAGGTGCGCGGGGACGGACCCGTGCGGCTGATCGCAACGGATTTCTTCGCCCCGCCCGAGGAGGGGCAGCCGGCCAGGATTCGCGCCTATGCCGGGTTCGACGGCGATGCCATGAAGTCCGACGCAGAGCCGTTCGATCAGCTCGGCCGCGGGTATTTCGCCATCATGCTGGATCAGGGCAGCGGGACGACACCCTATCAGGGGATCACCCCCCTTGCCGGCACACGGCTGACCGATTGCGCCGAAAGCTATTTCGCCCAGTCGGAACAGCTCCCGACCCGCTTCGCGCTGAGCTTCGGCCGCGGTGCAAACCCGCAGGGGGCGCATTCATGGCGGGCCGGTGGCGTGATGCTGCAGCACATGCCGAAAGCGTCGCCGCATGTGGAAGGGGGCGGGTCCGGACCGCAGGGTCTGCTGCGGGCCGAGGATGTGCTCGCCGGCGACGATCGCGAGCACTGGAGCCGTACCAACATGCTGCTCGACACGGTCGAGGATGGCGAACTGATCGGCCCGACCGTTCAGCCGACCGAGCTTCTGGTAAGGTTGTTCCACGAGGAGACGCCGCGCGTTTTCGAGACTCAGCCCGTCGCCTTCGGCTGCACCTGCAACGCCGATAAGGTACGCCAGAGCCTGTCGATCTATTCGGCAAAGGACATCGCGACGATGACCACCGATGCGGGTGTGGTTACCGCCGATTGCCAGTTCTGCGGCGCGCATTACGAGTTCGACCCGGCCACGCTTGGCTTCGAGGCCACTGAACGGCCCGGTGAGCGGCGCAATGACACCGAGTGATTCGCGCGAACAGCTGCTTGCCGCGCTCGGGCACGCGGCGCCCGCGTCGTCGGATTACGATCTGACACCCGGGCTGCGCCGTCCGGGAAACCGTGAACTGCGCCCGGCGGCGGTGCTGATGGCTGTACAGCAGGGCCGCGAGGGCCCCGAGGTGATCCTGACAAAGCGGTCGTCGCGGCTGCAACACCATCCGGGCCAGATCGCGATGCCCGGAGGAAAGCCCGATCCGCAGGATGACGGCCCCGAGAGCACGGCGCTGCGCGAAGCGCAGGAGGAAATCGGCCTTCAGGCCGCAAATGTCGAGGTGCTGGGGCGCCTGTCGGTGCATGAGACAGTCACCGGCTTTCGCGTCGTCCCGGTCCTCGGTCATGTGCGCGCGCCCTTCGAGCCGGTGGCCGAGGCTGGCGAAGTGGCCGAGGTCTTCACCGTGCCGCTGACCCATCTGTGCGATCTGTCCCGGTTTCGGGTGGAGCGGCGGCGCTGGCTGGGGCAATGGCGCGAATACGATGTGGTGCCCTACGGCCCCTATTACATCTGGGGGGCGACGGCGCGCATGCTGCGCGGGCTGGCCGAGCGCATGGCCGCATGCGGGTAAGCGGTCCCTGGATGGAGGCGCCCGCCACTCAGGCGGTTTGCGCGATGCTGACGCAGCGGGGGCATCATGCGCTCTTTGTCGGCGGATGTGTGCGCAACGCCTTGCTGGGGATGCCGGTGCGTGATGTCGATATCGCGACCGAGGCCCGGCCCGAACGCGTCATCGAACTCGCGCAGCGCGCCGGTCTGAAGCCGGTGCCGACAGGACTCGCGCATGGCACCGTGACCGTTGTCTCGGACGGGGTGGCGTATGAGGTCACGACCTTCCGGCGCGACGTGGAGACGGATGGGCGCCGCGCCGTGATCGCCTTTGCGGATAACGTGCTCGACGATGCGCGGCGTCGGGATTTCACCATGAATGCGCTTTACGCGACGCCCGAAGGCGCCGTGGTCGATCCGCTTGGTACCGGGCTGGCGGATCTGGCGGCACGGCGGCTGCGCTTCGTCGGAACGCCCGAGAACCGCATTCGCGAGGATTATCTGCGCATCCTGCGCTTTTTTCGCTTCCATGCCTGGTACGGCGACGACGAGGCGGGCCCCGATCCGGACGCGCTGTCGGCGTGTACCAGCCTTGCGTCGGGGCTCGACGTGCTGTCGCGCGAGCGCATCGGTGCCGAGACGCGGCGTCTGCTCGACGCGCCTGATCCGGCGCCGGCGGTCGCGACGATGGCACGCATCGGGGTGTTGGCGCATGTCCTTCCGGGTGCTGCGCCGGATGCGCTGGCCTGTCTGGTGCATCTGGAAGGCGAGAGCGGGCTCGCGCCCGCGTGGTTGCGCCGCCTGGCCTGTATCGGCGGGCAGGACCCGGCCGCCGCGTTGCGCCTGTCGCGCGACGCGGCGCGCGGTCTCGCGCGGCGGCAACGGGCCATGGCCTCGGCCGAGCCGCCCGCCGCGCTGGGGTACTGGTTCGGGGCAGAGGCGGCGCGCGATGCGGTGGTCCTGCGCGCCGCGCTGACCGGCGCGCGGCCCGAGCCCGATTTCCAGGCGCAGGTGGCGCGCGGGGCGCAGGCGCGGTTCCCGCTTCGCGCCGCCGATCTGACACCCGATTACAAGGGCGCAGAGCTGGGACGTCGGCTCGAAGAGCTCGAGGCGCGCTGGGTGGCCTCGGACTTCACGCTGACGCGGAGTCAGCTTTTGGGTTGACCATCCCCGTCTATCTTGCATGGTCGGCGGCTCAGCACGGAATGGAGCGGATCTGCCGCCATGCCTCCCGAAGTGATCGTCGCGCTGGCAACGCTGATTTTCGCCGCGGCCTGGACACCGGGGCCGAACAACGCGCTTGTTGCGAGTTCGGCGGTGAATTTCGGGCTGCGGCGTACCTTTCCGCATATGCTGGGCATCACGCTGGGCTTTCCGGTGATGATCTTCCTTGTCGGCCTGTTTCTGGGAGAGCTGTTTCAGACCAGCGCCCTGCTGCGCGAGCTGCTGCGCTGGGGCGGTGCGCTGCTTCTGCTGTGGGTTGCGTATTCCGTCGCCCGCACCGGCGGGATCAGCCTGAACCTTGAGCGGGCGCGCCCTTTCAGATTTGTCGAGGCTGCCGCGTTTCAGTGGATCAACCCGAAGGGCTGGGCGATGGCTGTCGCGATCACCGCGCAGTTCATCGATCCGCGGGCGCCGTGGCAGACGGCTGCGGTGATTGCCGTGGTTTCGGTCGCGGCGGGGCTGACCTCGACCTTCGCATGGGCGCTGGCGGGACGGGCCATCGCGCGATGGCTCTCGACGGGGCTGCGCCTTCGGATCTTCAACATGACGATGGGGGCGCTGATCGCGCTGATGGTCGTCTATGTCCTGCTGAGCTAGGCGGCGGTGCTCGACCCGCTTTATGCCTTTGTCTTCGCGGGACTGTTCTCGCCGGGGCCGAATGTCATCCTGGTAACGGCCTCCGGCGCGCGATTCGGGTTTCGCCGGACCATCCCGCATATCGCCGGGATCGTGGTAGGGGTGGGGATCACCTCGGCGCTGACGGCACTGGGTGTGGGGGCGTTGCTGCTGGCGCAACCGGTGCTGACGATGGTGCTCAGGATCGCGGCGGCGGGCTGGATCCTGTGGATGGCCTGGGGGTTGCTCATGTCCGTCCGAAGGCCGCATGCGCGGGCGCGCAGCCGGCCGATGCGCTTTCACGAAGCGGTTCTGTTTCAATGGGTCAACCCCAAGGTCTGGGCGATCGCGCTTGCAGCCGCGTCGGGCTACGCTGCCGGGCTGCCACCCCTGCAGGAGGCGGCGCGAATGGCCAGTGCGTTTTCGGGGATAAACCTCTTCGTGTGCATCTTCTGGACCTTCGCGGGCAGCATCCTCGCCTGGCTGCTGACCACGCCGGCGGCATGGCGTGTCTTCACAACGGTCATGGCGATCCTGCTGGCGGCATCGGCGGCAATGGTTTTCCTTTGATTGCCGCGGGTCTATGTTGGTGTGGCGCCCCGTCAGGGAACATGTCTTGTTCAGTTTCTTCGAACGCCTGGTCGACCCTTATGTTGCCTATGAGGAGGACGACACTCCGCCGCAGCGGCTCTGGCCGTTTCTGCGTCGCTACATGGTGCCGTTTCGTGCTGTCTTCGTGGCGGCGGCGTTGGCCTCGGTGGTGGTCGCCGCCGTCGAGGTCGGGCTGATCTGGTACATGGGCCGACTGGTGGATGTGCTGGCCGAAACCGGCCGCGAGGCGTTCTGGCAGGCGCATGGCCTCGAGTTGATCCTGGCGGCGGCCTTCATTCTCGCGCTGCGGCCGCTTCTGGAAACCGTCAGCGTGGCCTTTCTCAACAACGCGATCCTGCCGAATTTCGGCACGCTGATCCGCTGGCGCGCGCACCGGCATGTGCTTCGCCAATCGGTGGGCTGGTTCGAGAACGACTTTGCGGGCCGCATCGCCAATCGCATCATGCAGACCCCGCCCGCTGCCGGCGAGGCGGTCTTTCAGATCTTCGACGCCATCAGCTTTGCGCTGGCCTACATGGTGCTCGCGGCGCTTCTGCTGTCGCAGTCCGATCCGCGCCTCGTGATTCCGCTGCTGATCTGGCTGGCGCTCTACGGCTGGCTGGTGCGCTGGACGATGCGCCGGGTGCAGCCGGCATCGAAGGCCGCATCGGATGCGCGCAGCCAGGTCACGGGGCGCGTCGTCGACAGCTATACCAACATCCACGCGGTCAAGCTGTTTGCCCACCACACCCGCGAAATCGCCTTTGCCGGCGAAGCGATCGAGCACGCCCGCCGGACCTTTCAGCGCGAGATGCGCATCTACACGCTGATGAATCTGGGGCTGGCTGCGTTGAACG
>CAZMBT010000097.1:0-7341 GCA_964564395.1 uncultured Alkalilacustris sp. | reverse complement strand
CACATGATCGAGACGATCAACAAGCTGGTGCGCACGGGTCGGCAGATGCTGCATGAGATCGGCCGCGAACCCACCCCCGAGGAACTGGCGGAAAAGCTGCAGATGCCGCTCGAGAAGGTTCGCAAGGTGATGAAGATCGCCAAGGAACCGATCAGCCTGGAAACTCCCATCGGCGACGAGGAAGACAGCCAGCTCGGCGATTTCATCGAGGACAAGAATGCGGTGCTGCCGCTGGACAGCGCCATTCAGGACAACCTGAAGGAAACGACGACGCGGGTCCTTTCATCGCTGACGCCGCGCGAGGAGCGTGTGCTGCGGATGCGTTTCGGTATCGGCATGAACACCGATCACACGCTTGAAGAGGTCGGGCAGCAATTCAGTGTCACGCGCGAGCGTATCCGCCAGATCGAGGCCAAGGCGTTGCGCAAGCTCAAGCACCCCAGCCGGTCGCGGCGGCTGCGCAGCTTTCTGGACCAGTAGTAGCGTTCGGCGCCCAGCAGCGTTTCGCCACCATGGCGGCCTGACCAGCAAGAGAAAGGCCCGCGCCGGGATCGGTGCGGGCCTACTCGTCCTGCGGCTGTCGCGGGTTACAGCTTTTCGGTCAGTTCGGGCACGGCGTCGAACAGATCGGCGACGAGCCCGTAATCGGCGACCTGGAAGATCGGCGCTTCCTCATCCTTGTTGATGGCGACGATGACCTTGCTGTCCTTCATCCCGGCCAGATGCTGGATCGCGCCCGAGATGCCGACGGCGATGTAGAGTTCGGGCGCCACGACCTTGCCGGTCTGGCCCACCTGCCAGTCATTCGGCGCATAGCCCGAATCGACCGCCGCGCGCGAGGCCCCGACCGCCGCGCCCAGCTTGTCGGCCAGCTTCTCGATGAGCTGGAACTGCTCCTCGGAGCCGACACCGCGACCGCCCGACACGACGACCCCTGCCGATGTCAGCTCGGGCCGGTCGCTTTCGGCGACCTTGTCCTCGACCCATACCGACAGGCCCGGATCCTCGGCAGCCTCGATGGTCTCCACGCTGGCGCTGCCGCCATCGGGCGCCGCGTCGAAGGAGGAAGTGCGGATCGACACCACCTTGGTGCCGTCGGACGACTTCACCTTCTGCACCGCATTGCCGGCATAGACCGGGCGCTCAAACGTGTCCGCATCGATCACCGCCGACACATCCGAGATCACCATCACGTCGAGCAACGCCGCCACACGCGGCAGGATGTTCTTGGCATCCGTCGTGGCGGGGGCACAGATGTGGCTGTAATCGCCCGCCAGCTTGACCAGGAGCGCCGCCGTCGGTTCGGCGAGGCGGTGGCCGTAGATGGCGTGCTCGGCGCAGAGCACCTTCGCGACGCCCTTGATCCCGGCCGCCTCCTGCGCGGCGTCGGCGGCCTTGGCCCCGGCGCACAGGAGCGTCACATCGCCCAGCGGCGTCAGCGCGTTGACCGCTTTCGCGGTGGCGTCGCGTCCCAGAACGCCGTCGGTCACCTCGGCAAGAAGTAGCACTGCCATCACACGACCCCCGCTTCCTTGAGTTTGCCGACCAGCTCATCAACCGAGCCGACCTTGATCCCCGCCTTGCGCGCGGGCGGTTCACCGGTTTCCAGAATGCTCAGCCGCGGGCTGACATCCACGCCGTAATCCTCCGGCGTCTTTTCCTCCAGTGGCTTTTTCTTGGCCTTCATGATGTTGGGCAGCGATGCGTAGCGCGGCTCATTCAGCCGCAGGTCGACCGAAACGATGGCCGGCATCTTGACCCTGATCGTCTGCAGCCCGCCATCGACCTCGCGGGTGACATCGGCGTGGTCGCCCGACACCTCGATCTTCGAGGCAAACGTGGCCTGGCTCCAGCCGAGCAGGGCCGACAGCATCTGCCCCGTCGCGTTCATGTCATTGTCGATGGCCTGCTTGCCGCAGATCACCAGCTCCGGCTGCTCGGCGTCGATGACCCCCTTGAGCAGCTTGGCAACCGCAAGCGGCTCGATATCGATATGCACATCATCGGCGGCAACGATAAGGATCGCGCGGTCCGCGCCCATCGCGAGGGCGGTGCGCAGCGTCTCCTGCGCCTGCTTCACACCGATCGACACTGCGACGACCTCCTCGACGGTGCCGGCCTCGCGCATGCGGATCGCTTCCTCGACGGCAATCTCGTCGAACGGGTTCATCGACATCTTCACATTCGCCAGATCGACGCCGCTGCCATCCGCCTTAACACGGACCTTCACATTGTAGTCGATCACGCGCTTCACGGGCACGAGAACCTTCATTTGCGTGTCACTCCCTGACTGTTTCGCGACCCTGGCTGGGGGTCATGCTGGGCTCGGGCATTGGTGTAGCGGCTCATTCGGGGGGAAAACAGTGAAAAATCGACTCGGGACCGTCTCGCGACGTCACGTTGTACCCCGGTCCGATCCGACGCGGTTTCCGGCTCAGCGATTGGCACCCGGTACCCACAGGACATCGGAGCGGCCGGAGTCGTTCGCCATCCGCCCCGTCACGAACAGCCAGTCCGACAGCCGGTTGAGATAGCTGACCGCCGCCGGGTTGATGGATTCCATGCGCGACAGTTCCACGGTCAGGCGTTCGGCCCGGCGCGCGACGGTACGGCACAGATGCAGATGGGCGGCCAGCGCGCTTCCGCCGGGCAGGATGAAGCTGCGCAGCGGTTCGAGCTGGGTGTTCATCGCGTCGATCTCCGACTCCAGCCGGGTCACCTGCGTCGCCGCGATGCGCAGCGGCGTGTATTCGGCCTCGTGGTCGCGCTCCATGTCGGGGCGGCACAGATCGGCGCCCAGATCGAAGAGGTCATTCTGTATGCGCGACAGCCGCGCATCGAGTTCGGCATCGGCATGAAGGCGCGCCAGACCCAGCGTCGCATTGAGCTCGTCGACCGTGCCGTAGGCGGTGACGCGCAGGCTGTGCTTGCCGACCCGCGCGCCGTTTCCGAGCGCGGTCTCACCCGCATCGCCGGTACGGGTGTAGATCTTGTTGAGCACGACCATGTCAGCCTCCCACGCCGCGCACCGCGACGAACACCATTATGATCGCGACGGCGGCGCCTTGTGCATAGATGCGGTATCGCATCATGCGATTGCTGCGCTTGCGGTTGTCCTCGCCTTCGCGCGCGAAGCCGCCAACCCCGATGATGAGGATGGCGACGACCACCAGCGATGCGATTGCCGCAAGGATGAAGAGCGGATCCTGTAGCATGCGGTCCAATCCTTTCTGCCCACCGAGAGATAGCGCCCCTGGCGCCAAAAGCGAACCCGAAACTTCGTTCTGGCGGCAGTCTCAGCCACGGCTGAGCACCGAGTCCAGCAATCGCCCCGGCAGCATCCTGCGCAGCAGGGCCATGGTATGGGTGGGAGTTGTCACGAAATAGCGCGGTTTTGGCCGGCGGCTGTCGAGGGCGCGAAGAAGTGCCGAGGTCACGGCTGAAGGCGGCAATTCGAAGCGGTCCGGGCCGGAGTCCTCATAGAGGCGTTTGCGCAGTTGGCTGCGGTATTGTTCCGCCCGCGCCGAGGACTCCCAGTCTATCCAACGCTCGAAATGCGGGATCGCATTGCGGCGAAAGCGCGTTCCGATCGGCCCCGGTTCGATGAGGATCACCTCGATCGGCGTGTCGCGCATTTCCAGCCGAAGTGCGTCAGTCAACCCCTCCAGCGCGAATTTGGAGGCGACATAGGCCCCGCGCCATTTCAGCGCGATCAGCCCGAGCACCGACGAGCAGTTGACGATGCGGCCATGCCCCTGCGCGCGCATCACCGGAAGGACCTGCCGCGTGAGATCGTGCCAGCCGAACAGATTGGCCTCGAATATGGCGCGCAACGCATCCACCGGCACGTCCTCCACGGCGCCAGGGATCGCGTAGGCGCCATTGTTGAACACCGCGTCGAGCCGACCTCCGCCGCGTTCAACCGCCTCGGCCACCGCCGCGCTGATCGAGGCCGGGTCTTCATAATCCAGCCGGAAGCTCTCAAGCCCCTGCGCCTGTAATCTGGCGCAATCTTGTTGCTGCCGGCATGTGGCGAAGACGCGCCAGCCCCGAGCCGCAAGCGCCTGCGCCGCGTCGAGGCCGATCCCCGATGAGCAGCCGGTGATCAGGATGGTGCGCGCGTTCATGGGTTTCCCTCTGGACCGGATCGTCGCGGCGTCATACACCCCATGCATGTCCGATGCCACCGACGACTCCGCACCAGATGATCCCGCGGTTTCCGAGCCGCTGCGCCGCGCGCTCGGGGAGCGGTATCTGCAATACGCGCTCTCGACCATCATGCACCGCGCATTGCCCGATGCGCGCGACGGGCTCAAGCCGGTGCACAGACGCATCCTGTACGCGATGCGCGAATTGCGCCTCGGATCGGGCGGCGGGTTTCGCAAATCCGCGAAGATCACCGGCGACGTCATGGGCAACTATCACCCCCATGGTGATGCCGCCATCTATGATGCCATGGCCCGGCTCGCGCAGGATTTCGCGATGCGCTACCCGCTGGTGGACGGGCAGGGCAATTTCGGCTCCATCGACGGCGACAACCCGGCCGCGCCGCGCTATACCGAAGCGCGCATGACCGCTGCCGCCGAGGCCCTGCTTGAGGGGCTGGCCGAGGATGCCGTCGATTACCGGCCCAACTATGACGGCACTCTGCAGGAGCCCGAAGTCCTGCCGGCCGCCTTTCCGAATCTGCTCGCCAACGGCGCCAGCGGCATCGCCGTCGGCATGGCGACCAGCATCCCGCCGCACAACATGGGCGAGCTGATCGATGCCTGCCTTGCGCTGATCGAGACGCCCGATCTGGCGGATGACGCGCTTGCACACCATATCCCGGGGCCGGACTTTCCCACCGGCGGCGTCATCGTGGAGCCGCCCGAAAGCATCGCCCAGGCCTATCGCACCGGCCGGGGGGCGTTTCGCTTGCGGGCCCGCTGGCAGGTCGAGGAGCTGGGCCGCGGCACCTGGCAGATCGTCGTGAACGAGATCCCCTACCAGGTTCAGAAATCGCGGCTGATCGAACGCATCGCCGAGCTGATCCAGACCCGCAAGGTGCCGCCGCTGTCCGATGTGCGCGACGAATCCGCCGAGGATGTGCGCATCGTTCTGGAACCGCGCTCGCGCAATGTCGCGCCGGAGGTTCTGATGGGGCTGCTGTTTCGCAACTGCGATCTGGAGATTCGCGTCTCGCTCAACATGAATGTCCTTGTGGATGGGCGCACGCCGCGGGTCTGCGGCCTGCGCGAGGTGCTCGGCCTGTTCCTCGACCACCGGCGCGAGGTGCTGCTGCGCCGCTCGCGGCATCGTCTCGGCAAGATCGATCACCGCCTCGAAGTACTCGAAGGGTACATCACGGCGTTTCTCAACCTCGACCGGGTGATCGCCATCATCCGCAACGAGGACGAACCCAAACCCGTCATGATGGCGGAATTCGAGTTGACCGCCGTGCAGGCCGAGGCCATCCTCAACATGCGCCTGCGCAGCCTGCGCCGCCTCGAGGAGATGGAGCTGCGCCGCGAGCGCGACGATCTGACGCGCGAACGCGCCGAGCTTGAGGACATGCTGGCCGACACCGCCCTGCAATGGGCGCGAATCGCCGAGGAGCTGCGCGCCGCGCAGGCCAGCTTCGGCGCGCAGGCCGAAGGCGGCGCGCGGCGCACCGATTTCGCCGTCGCGCAGGATGCCGAGGACGTGCCCCTCGAAGCGATGATCGAGCGCGAGCCGATCACGGTGGTCTGTTCGCGCATGGGCTGGATCCGGGCGATGAAGGGGCATATCGCGCTCGACACCCAGCTGCGCTTCAAGGACGGGGATGAGGCGCGCTTCATCCTGCACGCGGAAACGACGGATCGAATCCTGATGCTGGGCACCAACGGGCGTTTCTACACCATCATGGGCGCCAATCTGCCCGGCGGGCGCGGCATGGGCGAGCCGGTGCGCCTGATCGTCGATCTGCCGAACGAGGCCGACATCACCGCACTGTTCGTGCAGCGCCCCGGCGAGAAGCTCTTGCTCGCCTCCTCTGCAGGGGATGGCTTCGTCGTGACCTCCGACGAGGTTGTCGCGCAGACGCGCAGCGGCAAGCAGGCTCTGAATCTTCGCGGCAGTGCGGTGGCGCAGGTTTGCCGTTCGGTACAGGGCGACCATGTCGCCGTCGTCGGGGAAAACCGCAAGCTGCTGGTCTTCGCGTTGTCCGAACTGCCCGAAATGGCGCGCGGCAAGGGGGTCCGGCTGCAGAAATACAAGGATGGCGGCCTGTCCGATGCGACGACCTTCACGCTGGAACAGGGGCTGAGCTGGAAGGATCCCGCCGGGCGCACCCGCACGGTGACGGACCTTGCCGAATGGATCGGCAAACGCGCAACCGCCGGCCGCATGGCGCCGCGCGGTTTTCCGCGGGACAACCGCTTTTCCTGAGCCCGGCCGCCGGCAGGGCGATTGTCGGCACGCTCCAAGCCGGTTAAGCACGAATGCGCACACATACGAGGCCGCCTGAGATGACCCGACTGAAGCCTATCCTTGCCGTGCTCGCGCTGGGCGTGCTGGCCGCCTGTGCCGGGCATTCCGATCTCGAGACCGAGCCGGAGCCGATCGGGGATTTCCGGCTGGGCCACAACATTGTCGTCACCGACCGGCTGCAGAAGGGGCCGCTCTCGCGCGAGGCCACGCCCGAAGAGTGGGAAGAAATCCTCGTCGCCGAGATCGATCGCCGCCTGGGGCGCTATGACGGCGACGGGATGTACCACATCGCCGTCAATCTCGATGCCTATGTGCTGGCTGTTCCGGGGGTGCCCGTCGTGGCGAATCCGCGCTCGCTGCTGATCATGCGGGTGACGGTGTGGGACGACGCTGCACAGGCGAAGATCAATGAGACACCCGAGCAACTGACCATCATGGAGGACGTCTCGGGCGCCACGGTCATCAGTTCGGGCCTGACGCAAAGTCGCGAGGCGCAGATGGAGAATCTGGCGCGAAACGCGGCGCGGGCAATCCAGCGCTGGCTGGAACGCAACGAGGAGTGGTTCGAGCCTGCCGCGGATGTGCAGCGGGACCCCGACGATCCCGAAACCGATCCCGAAACAGATCCTGAAGCGGCCCCCGATCCCGACGCCGAGGTCGATCCCGAGCAAGAGCCTCTCGAAAACGGTGCCGGACAGACCGCAGCGGCGCATTCCGCGCCGAAGCCGCGCCCGGATGCAACGGACGCTTGATTTTCTCGCGCCCAGTGAGTAGACGGCGCGCGATGTTTAATCGGGTCGGAAACGACTCCCTAGCGACGGGGCGCCGGAAGCATGGCAAAGGCAAAGTTTGAGCGTAACAAGCCGCACGTCAACATCGGGACGATTG
>CAZMBT010000096.1:0-7406 GCA_964564395.1 uncultured Alkalilacustris sp. | reverse complement strand
CATAACGCGGCGAATCGAATGGCGCGTAACCCACATAGAGCGCGTGATCACGCCGTTCCCATGGCAGGTCCTCATTGCGGGTCACACCTTGCGCGCGCTCGGCGGCGGTGATGTTGCGCACCTGGCTGGTGCCCGTCTTGCCCGCCATCCGTGTCGCGGAATCGACGATACGGGTGTTGAATGCCGTGCCCCGGCGGTGATTGTTGACCTCGTCCATGCCCTGACGCACCAGCCGCAGCCAGCCTTCCTGAAGGCCGAGCGACGGCGCCGGCGCTGCCGGCTGCTCGGTCCCCGCGACGGATTTCAAAAGCCGCGGCGCAACGGCGCGGCCACTCGCCAGACGCGCCGTCATGACCACAAGCTGCAAGGGCGAGCTGAGCACGAAGCCCTGGCCGATCGCGGCGTTGACCGTGTCGCCGACAAGCCAGGATTCACCGCGTCGCGTGCGTTTCCATTCCCGCGTGGGGTTCAGTCCGGACGCAATCCCGGAAAGCGGCAGATCGAAGCGCTGGCCCATGCCGAGGCGTTCGGCCATCGCGTGAATGCGGTCGATTCCGACGCGCTGCGCAATCTCGTAGTAATAGACATCGCAGGACTCGCTCAGGCTGGAGACGAGATTGACGCGCCCATGTCCGCCGCGCCGCCAGCAATGAAAGCGGCGGCCAGAGATATCGACATGACCCGGGCAATACACCCGCTCATCCGGGGAGACTTCGCCGGCCTCCAGTGCCGCGAGCGCGACCACCATCTTGTAGGTGGAGCCGGGCGGATAAGCGCCCTGCACCGCCTTGTTCGACAGCGGCCGGTACTGGTTGTGCAGCAGCGCGTTGTAGTCCGTGCGCGAGATTCCCCGCACGAAGAGATTGGGATCGAAAGACGGGGAAGAGGCCGAGGCGAGCAGATCACCCGTCTCGATATCCATCACCAGGGCGGCGGCGCTTTCGCCGCTCAGCCTTGCGTGCGCGAAATTCTGCAATCCGTGATCGAGTGTGAGGGTCACATCCGCGCCGGCAGTTCCGTCGCGCCGGTCGATCTCGCGCATGACACGGCCGACGGCATTCACCTCGATCCGGCGCGATCCGGCGGTCCCGCGCAGCGCGTCTTCCTTGTGTCGCTCCACCCCGATCTTGCCGATCTGGAAACCGGGAATCTGCAGCACCGGGTCCGGCTGCTCCAGCGCCTCCAGATCGCTCTCGCTGACGGGGCCGACATAGCCCAGCACATGCGCGAAATCGGGTCCCATCGGATAATTGCGCGACAGGGCAACCTCGGGGGTGACGCCCGGCAGAGCGGGCGCATTGGCCGCAACACGCGCCACCTCCTCCCAGGACAGCCGGTCGGCGATGGTGACCGGCACGAAGGGGCGGTGACGCGCGGTGTCTTCGAGGGTGCGTTCGATCTGCGCGGGCGACAGCTGCACCAGCCGCGACAGCCGGTCGAGCACCTCCGCCACATCCCCGGCATCCTCGCGCACGATGATGATCCGGTAATTCTGTTCGTTGCCGGCCAGAACACGGCCCGTGCGGTCGTGGATCAGGCCGCGAACCGGCGGGATCAGCCGCATGTTGATACGGTTCTCGTCGGCCAGCAGACGGAACCGGTCGGCACGATCGACCTGCATGCCGCGCAGGCGCCACAGCAGCACCCCGCCGATGGCGGCCTGCGCGCCGCCCAACAGCAGGGCCCGACGGCGTGTCAGCCCGCCGGTGAAAGATGGCCGCCGGGTCATGGCCGGCGTCCCCCGGTCACCGCATCGCCGTCACCGGCGCCGAAGCCGCGCGACCGCAATGCCAGAAGCAGGACCGCCAGGATGGCCGGATAGATCAGGATCGTGCCCAGCATCCGGATCAGGGCGGGGCCAAGATCCGGCATGGGCACAAGCGTGACGGTCAGGACCGCCCGTTCGAGCACGAACATCGCCGTGATGATCAGCGCGATGACGGCCCACTCGGCAAGAAAGCCCTGATCGCGCATCTGGGGCTGGCGCGCGCGCAGGAATTCGGTTCCCGCCAGCACGACAAGCGCCCAGAGCCCAGGCGGCCGCATCAGCAGGATGTCTTCCAGCAGGAAGGCGGCGACGATGACGACGGCGGGCAGGAGGTCCGGCCGGCGCAGCACCCAGGCCAGCGTCACGCACAGCATCACATCCGGCGCCGGCAGCGCCGGCGGCGTCGTGTCCAGAGGCAGCAGCCGGACAAACAGGGACAGACCCATCAGCGCGATGAACAGGGCGGCGTATCCCAGCCGGTTGGCGGGCAGGGCGCGCGGCTCAGCCATCGGCACGCCCCTCCTGCGGGCGATGCGCGGGGGCGCGCTCCCCGGCGGCGGCCTCCGGCAGGTCCTGCGGCTCCTGTGGCGGTGCGATCAGCGCACCGGCATCCGGAATCTGCTCGATCGGGCGCGACCGCAGCACGCGCAGGAATTCCAGCCGCTCATAATCGGCCGCGAGGCGCACGCGCCAGTTGCGGTCCGCGCCCTGCGCCAGTTCGCCCACCAGCAGACCGGACGGAAACACCGACCCGTCCCCCGAGGTCACGACACGATCGCCGGGGCGGACGAGATCAGGGGATTCGATGAAATCGGCCAGGGGCAGGCGGGTGTTGTCGCCGGTCAGAACGGCGCGCTGCCCGGAGGGCTGGATCGTGACCGGCACGCGGCTGTTGGTATCGGTCAGGAGCACGACGCGCGCCGTTTGCCGTCCGACCCCCGAGATCCGACCGACCAGCCCCAGCCCGTCCATCGTGGCCCAACCATCGCGAATCCCGTCGCGCCGCCCGACATTGAGCAGAACGGATTGCCGGAACGGGGATCCCGAATCCGCCATCACGATCCCGGTGACATGCGTCAGCCGCGGGTCCACGCGCACCTGGTTGAGGTCGAGAAGCTTGGCATTCCTCTGTTCCAGTTGCAGCGCCGCTTCGCGCCACGCCTTCATCTGCTGCAATTCGCGACGCAGTTCCTGGTTCTGTTCATAGACCCGCGCGAAGGAACGCAGCTCCTCCACCATTCCGGCCACGGTGGTGGCCGGGCGCATCGCCCATTCGAAGCCGGGCACGATGCGATCCACGATATCGGCGCGCAGACGCTCCACGCGCGGGCTGTCCACGCGCCACAGCGTGAACACCGCGATCAGTGCCACGGCCAGCAGGCCGATCAGGATGTTCCGGATCGGCGCGGTATATTGTGGTTGTCCGTTTCTGTCACTCGCCACGGCAACCTCTCGACGGGTGCGGGGCCTGCCGCCTGCGGGCGGTCAGCTTTCGTAATCTATCGCATGGCGCAACTGCTTCTCGTATTCAAGGGCCTTGCCGGTCCCCATTGCCACGCAGTTGAGCGATTCATCCGCCACCGAGATTGCCAGACCCGTCTGTTCGCGCAAGGCAAGATCCAGCTCGCCCAGAAGCGCGCCGCCCCCGGTGAGCATCACGCCGCGATCCACGATGTCGGCCGCGAGGTCCGGCGGCGTCGCCTCGAGCGCCATCATCACCGCCTCGCACATCTGCTGAACCGTTTCCGAGAGTGCCTCGGCGACCTGCGCCTGGCTGATCTCGATCTCGCGCGGCACCCCGTTGAGCAGGTCGCGCCCGCGGATCTGAAGCACCGTGCCGCGCCCGTCATCGGGCATCCGCGCGGTGCCGATCTGGGTCTTGATGCGCTCGGCGGTTGCTTCGCCGATGAGCAGGTTCTGCTGGCGGCGCAGATAGGAGATGATGGCCTCGTCCATCCGGTCGCCGCCCACGCGCACCGAGCGCGCATAGACGATGTCGCCGAGCGAGAGCACCGCGACCTCGGTGGTGCCGCCGCCGATATCGACGACCATCGAGCCGGTCGGATCGGTGATCGGCATGCCCGCCCCGATCGCCGCGGCGATGGGCTCCGCGATCAGCCCGGCGCGCCGCGCGCCGGCCGACAGCACCGACTGGCGGATCGCCCGCTTCTCGACGGGGGTCGCGCCATAGGGCACGCAGACGATGATCTTGGGCTTGGTGAAGGTGGTGCGCTTGTGGACCTTGCGGATGAAGTGCTTGATCATCTCCTCGGCGACGTCGAAATCCGCGATCACGCCGTCGCGCATCGGGCGGATCGCCTCGATCGAGCCGGGGGTGCGCCCCAGCATCAGCTTGGCATCCTCGCCCACGGCCAGCACCGACTTCTTGCCGTCCTTGACGTGGTAGGCCACCACGGAGGGTTCATTCAGGATGATCCCGCGGCCCTTGACATAGACCAGCGTGTTCGCCGTGCCGAGGTCGATCGCCATGTCCGACGAAAACAGACCCGCTATTCCAACCATCCCGAGGATATCCTGTCCCATGTCATCAATGGGCCCGCGCGGCTGACCGCGCGGGCCGGGGTTCCTTATAGGCCCGCGCGGGCGCGGGCGTAAAGGGGCCGCCGTCGGCATGAAAGCGCGAATCCGCGCACCTCGTCACCGCCGGCAAGCGACCGTGCGGCGGCGACGCCGTCGGCTCACGACGCGGATTGCAGCGCCGCGCCGGCGCGGCTGCGATTGCGCCCGATGATCATCTTGTTGAGCGCGTTCACATAGGCCTTTGCCGAAGCGACGACCGTGTCGGTGTCCGAGGACTGCCCGGTGAAAACGCGCCCCTCATCCTCCAGCCGCACGCTGACGGTGGCCTGCGCGTCGGTGCCCTCGGTGACGGCATGCACCTGATAAAGTTGCAGCTTGACATCATGCGGATAGAGCGCCTTGACCGCGTTGAAGGTCGCATCCACCGGGCCGTCGCCGGTAGCCTCGGTGCTGTGCTCTGCGCCGTCGATGCTCAGGGTGAGCTCGGCGCTTTGCGGCGCCTGTGTGCCGCACACGACCCGCAGCTGCCGCAGCTGTATGAAGTCGTGCTCGGCGTTGGTGGCGTTGTCGGCCATCAGGGCGATCAGGTCGTCGTCATAGACTTCCTTCTTGCGGTCGGCGAGGTCCTTGAAGCGCACGAAGATGTCGCTGAGCTGATTGTCACCCACCTCGTAGCCCAGCTCCGACAGCTTGGCGCGCAATGCCGCGCGACCCGAATGCTTGCCCATCACCAGATTGGTGGCGTGCAGGCCGATATCCTCGGGCTTCATGATCTCGAAGGTTTCGGCGTTCTTGAGCACGCCGTCCTGGTGGATGCCCGATTCGTGCGCGAAGGCGTTCTTTCCGACAATCGCCTTGTTGTACTGCACCGCGAACCCCGAGACCGTCGATACAAGGCGGCTGGCCTGCATGATGCGGGTCGTGTCGATGGCGGTGCGGTAGGGCATGATGTCGTTGCGCACGCGCAGCGCCATCACCACCTCTTCGAGCGCGGTGTTGCCGGCGCGCTCCCCGAGGCCGTTGATTGTGCATTCGATCTGGCGCGCGCCGGCCTCGACCGCGGCGAGCGAATTGGCCGTCGCCATGCCCAGGTCGTTATGGCAGTGCGTGGAAAAGACGATGTCGTCGGCGCCGGGCACGCGCTCGCGCAGCATGCGGATCAGCTCGGCGGATTCGCGCGGGGCGGTATAGCCGACGGTGTCGGGGATGTTGATGGTCGTGGCGCCCGCCTTGATGGCGATCTCGACCACCCGACACAGGAAGTCGCGCTCGGTCCGGGTTGCGTCCATGGGCGACCACTGGACATCGTCGCACAGGTTGCGCGCATGGGTGACGGTTTCGTGGATCCGCGCCGCCATCCCGTCCATGTCGAGCGTGGTGATGTCGCGATGGGTGGGCGATGTGCCGATGAAGGTGTGGATGCGCGGGCTGGTGGCGTGTCGTATCGCTTCCCAGGCGCGGTCGATATCGGTCGGGTTGGCGCGGGCGAGCCCGCAGATCGTGGCGCGCTTGGTCAGTTTCGCGATATCGCGCACTGCTTCGAAGTCGCCCTGCGAGGCGATGGGAAGGCCCGCCTCGATTATGTCCACGCCCATCTCGTCGAGCAGCGTGGCAATCTCCAGCTTCTCGCCATGCGACATCGTCGCGCCGGGAGATTGTTCACCGTCGCGCAGCGTGGTGTCGAAGATCAGGACGCGGTCCTGCTGGGCTGTCTGGGTCATCGGAATGTCTCTCGCTTGGTCCTCGGGCCGGGTCTGCATGGGCGCGCGACTGTCCTCTGAGCGCTCGCGCCCGCAGGCACGCTCAGAGGCGGCTAAGGAGAAGGCACAGACGCAGCCCCGGCAGCGGGGCGGGCGACAGGCGTGACAGGGTGCGGATATTCCGTGTCATGCATCACAGCATACCCATCTGCGGATGAATGAAAAGGGCAGATTTGACGACGTCGCAGGCAAGGCTAGCTCGCCTGTCGATCAACGGCATGGAGAGAACGGGATGGCCGGCGGGTTTCGACGGGCTTTGGTGATCGGGTCCTCGGGCGGGATCGGCGCGGCGATGTGCCAGCAGCTCACACGGGTCGGCACCGAGGTCACCGGCCTGTCGCGCAGCGGGGATGGGCTGAATGTGACCGATGCCGACTCGGTCGCTGCGCATCTGGGGGCGCTCGACGGCAGCTTCGATCTGATCTTCGTGGCCACCGGCGCGCTGGAGATCGACGCCAAGGGCCCGGAAAAGGCGTTGCACCAGCTCGACGCGGCGGCCCTGATGGCGCAGTTCCGCCTCAATGCGATCGGCCCGGCGCTGGTGCTGCGACATGTGCCCCGGCTCCTGCCGCGCGGCGGGCGCAGCGTCGTCGCCGCGTTGTCGGCGCGGGTCGGCTCGATCGGGGATAACGGCTATGGTGGGTGGTATGGGTATCGCGCCTCGAAGGCGGCGCTGAATCAGATCCTGCACACCGCGGCGATCGAACTGGCGCGCAAGCACCGCGACAACATCTGTGTCGCGCTGCATCCCGGCACCGTGGCGACCGGGCTGACACGCCGTTACGCCACGCGGCACCCGACCGTGACGCCCGAGCAGGCCGCGCAGCGCCTGATCGCGGTGATGGACGATCTGACCCCCGACCAGTCCGGCGGGTTTTTTGACTATGCCGGGCGGGCCATCCCGTGGTGACGCCGGAACCGCGGCTTGTCCTTGTGCTTGGCGATCAGCTCAGCCATGACGTCGCCGCCCTGCGCAACGCCGATCCGGCGCGCGATATCATCGTGATGGCCGAGGTGATGGCGGAGTCGACCTATGCCCCGCATCACCCGAAGAAGATCGCCTTCGTCCTTGCCGCGATGCGCAAATTCGCCGCCGAGCTGCGCGGGCGAGGGTGGCGCGTGGCCTATACGGCGCTCGATGACCCGCAGAATGCCGGATCCATCCGCGCCGAACTGCTGCGCCGCGCGCATGAACATGGCGCGCAGGACGTGATCGCGACGCAGCCCGGAGAATGGCGGCTGATCGCGGAACTCGATGCCGTGCCGCTGACCCTGCTCCAGCTGCCCGATGACCGGTTCATCTGCTCGCAAGGCTGGTTCGCGCGCTGGGCCAAGGG
>CAZMBT010000095.1:0-7493 GCA_964564395.1 uncultured Alkalilacustris sp. | reverse complement strand
ATGCTGCGCGACGGCGGCAATGTCAGTTATATCCGGGTGGTGACGGTCGAACCCAAGCCGCGCGTGATCGAGCTGCACGGCGACGACATCCAGAAGGTGCATCACGCCTATGGCACGAACGGAATCATCACGCGGCTCGACTATGCGCTGAGCCCGGCAACCGACTGGCTGCATTGCATCGCGCTTTTCGATGGTTACGACGCGGCGCTCGACTTCGCGCAGCAGGCCCAGGCATCCGGGCTCGACTGCTTCCTGATGACTCCGGTGGAGCGGCGTTTCGCGCCGTTCTACAAGCGCCTCCAAGGCCACTTTCCCGCCGACCGTGACGCTGTCTTTTCCATGGTCGCGCCCGCGGCTGCGGAGGAGTTCGCCGCCCGCGTCGCCGCCGGGGGCGGCGAGATCAGTCTGCAGAAGACGCTTGCGGAAATCGAGGCCTTGAACCTGCCCCCGGCCTGGGAGTGCGGCTGGAACCACACCACGCTGCAGGCGCTCAAGCACGAGCCGGGGGTGTGGACCTACCTGCAGGTTGCCTATCCGCGTCCGTTCGATCCCGCGCTGGTGATGCGCCAGATGGACCGCTACGGCGACGAGGTCTTCATGCATCACGAGATGGCGCGGATGCATGGCGAGGTCCAGATCTTCGCGCTGCCCCTGGTGCGCTGGCAAAGCCGCGAGCGGATCTACGAGATCATTCGCGAGATGGAAGAGCTCGACGGCTGCACGGTCTTCGACCCCCATGTCGTGACGATCGAGGATGGCGGCATGAAGGAGATCGACACCGCCCAGATCGAATTCAAGAAGCTGGCCGACCCCAGGGGCCTGATGAATCCGGGCAAGACCCGTGGCTGGACCGCCGACATGGCGGCCGAATGACCCCAACAGGAGAGTGAGGAGAACGAAAATGAAGAAGGTACTGTTGAGCGCAATCGCCGCCATCGGCCTGGCCGGCGGCGCCGCGGCGCAGGATCAGGTGCGCCTGGGCACCAACTGGCTCGCGCAGGGTGGGCACGGGGGCTTCTATCAGGCGCTTGCCGACGGGACGTATGCCGAACACGGGCTCGATGTCGAGATCGTCATGGGCGGACCGCAGGTCAACAACCGGCCGATGCTGGCGGCCGAACGGCTGGATTTCCTGATGACCGGCAATCTGCTGCTGTCGTTCGACAATGTCCGCAACGAGATCCCCACCATGGTGGTTGCGGCCTTCTTCCAGCGCGACCCGCAGGCGCTCATGGCGCATGCCGGTTCCTATGAGGATTTTGCGGACCTTGCGAACGCGCCCACCATCCTGATCAGCCGCGACGGGCAGTTCAGCTTCTGGCAGTGGCTGGTGGACGAGCACGGGTTCCGCGACGAGAGCCTGCGTCCCTACGGGTTCAACATCGCGCAGTTCCTCGGCGACGAGGCGATCGTCCAGCAGGCCTATGCCACCGCGGAGCCGCTCTATGCCGGCGATGAGGGCGCCACGGTCGAGACCCATGTCCTGGCCGATCATGGCTGGAACACCTATTCGAGCACGATCGAGACCCGCCGGAATCTGGTCGAGGAGAACCCCGATCTGGTGCAGCGCTTCATCGATGCCTCGATCATCGGCTGGTACAATTTCCTCTACGGGGATCGGACGGCGGCCTATGAGATGATCATGCGCGACAACCCCGACCAGAGCGTCGAAAAGCTCGACCGCGAGATTGATGAACTCATGGCGCTCGAGATCATCGACAGTGGCAACGCGCTCGAGCACGGCATCGGGGCGCTCAGTCTCGACCGGGTGGCCGCGTTCCACGATCTGGCGGTGAATGCGGGGATCATCGACGAAGGTGCGGTCGATCTCGATCTGGTCGCGACCGATCAGTTCGTCAACAAGGGCGTCGGCATGGACCTTCACCCGCGCTGAGCGATAACGGGGACACGGCCATGCGCCTGCTGATCGTTTTCTGTCATCCCAGTCTCGACAGCTTCGGCGCGGCCCTGTTCCGCCGTGTGACGCAAACCCTTGAGGTCGCGGGGCACGAATTGCGCATCCGCGACCTCTACCGCGAGGGCTTCGACCCCGTCCTGTCGCCGGAGGAATGGCATGACTATCTGGCAAACCCCGAAGCGAACCACGCCCGGCAGAATGGCCATATCGCCGATCTGCTGTGGGCCGAGGGGCTGGTGGTCATCTATCCGACCTGGATATTCGGACCACCCGCCATGCTGAAGGGCTGGCTGGAAAGGGTCTGGTTGCCGGGGGTTTCCTTCGAGATCCCGCGTTTCAAGGGTGACCGCCCGCGCCCGAAACTGCAGCATATCCGCCTTTTCGTAGGCATCACGACATCGGGCTCGCCCTGGTGGTGGCTTCGGGTGATCCGCGACCCCGGGCGCAACCTGTGGCTGCGCGGGCTTCGCCCGCTCTTTGCCCGCCGCTGCCGTGTGATATGGCGGCAGTTGCACAGCATGAACAACCTCACCGATCACGCCCGGGCACGGTTTCTCGACCGCGTCGAGGCGTGTCTCAAAACCATCTGAGGCGATTTGATGACCGAAGACATTGCACAACCGCTGGCCCGATACTCGGCCTTCCAACGCCGCGGAAACTTCATCTTCCTGTCAGGGGTGATTGCGGTCGACCCCGCAGCGCGCCGGATCATTCGCGGCTTCGAGGATCTTCCCGAGGGGGTCGCCGGAACCATCGGCGCAACCGGGGAATTCTCGGTCGACATGAAGGACGGCCCGATCCTCGCGCAAAGCTGGTATGTGCTGGACCGCATCCGCGCCACCATGGAAGACGCGGGCGGTGGAATGGCGGATGTCTTCAAGCTGGTGCAGTACTTTCGCGACCTCGGTCATTTTCCCCGTTACAACAGCGTACGGCGCATGTTCTTTCCCGAAGTGCCGCCGGTCTCGACCGTGGTGGAAGTGTCGGCGATGATGCCCTCGTCCGACATCCTGATCGAGGTGGAGGCGACAGCCTGGCTGGAGGAGCGGCCATGACCAAGCGTCACGATCTTGCCCTGCGCCGTGAGGAGCTGAGGGGAACCATCCGTCAGGCCGCGATCGAGGAGTTCGCCGAGAACGGATTGCGCGGGGCGTCCACGCAGGCGATCGCGCGCCGCGCGGGCATCAGCAAGACGAAGCTGCATTATTACATCGCCAGCAAGGAAGAACTCTACGAGGAGGCGCTCGCCCATATCATCGATATCTGGGCGGAACTGTTCAACGAAACCAATGACGAAGAGGATCCGCAGAGATTCCTGCGCCGTTACATCGCGCGCAAGATCCGGCATTCGCTCGAGCATCCGGAGGTCGCGCGGATGTTCAGCAACGAGGTGATGCGGGGCGCACCCATGATGCGCCAATACTGGGAAACCTCACGCGAGGCGACCCAGAAGGCCGCCGAGCGCATCCGCAACTGGGTGTCTCAGGGCCTGATCCGCCCGGTCGATCCGCTCCTGCTTCAGTTCAACATCTGGGCGCTGACACAGCACTATGCGCTCCACCAGGCCGAGGTGCGTTTCATGCTTGGTGTCGATGAACAGACGCCGCTCGATGCCGAACCCATCATCGATGAGGTCACCACCCTTGTCCTGAACGGGTTGCGGCCCTGAACGATGATCAACATCACCCGACCGACAGGAGACCCGAATTGCCTGGAATAGTTGTCATCGGTGCAGGGCAGGCCGGCGCCGCGCTCGTCGCAAGGCTGCGGTCGCTCGGCTATGACGGTTCGGTCACGCTTGTCGGGGATGAACCGGTTCCGCCCTATCAGCGGCCGCCGCTGTCCAAGAAGTATCTGCTGGGACAGATGGAGCTCGAACGACTCTTCCTGCGGCCTGCCTCGTTTTATGACGATCAGCAGATCACCCTCAAGCTCGGAGCTCCGGTCAGCACCATCGACCCGGTCGCGCGCCGCCTCGAAATCGGCGGTGAGATCCTGTCCTATGACCAGCTCGCCCTGACCACCGGGGCGATCGCGCGTCGGCTGCCGGCGCAGATCGGTGGCGCCTTGCCGGGCGTTCATTGCGTGCGAACGATCAGGGACGTCGACGCCATGGCGCCCGAATTCGATCATGCGCGGCGTGTCCTGATCGTTGGCGGCGGTTATATCGGGCTCGAGGCGGCGGCCGTGGCGGCCGAGCGCGGCCTGGCCGTGACACTGGTGGAGATGGCGCCGCGCATCCTGCAGCGGGTCGCCTGCGCCGAGACGTCGGACTATTTCCGCGCGCTGCATCGATCCCGCGGGGTCGACATTCGTGAGGGCGTCGGACTTGTACGCCTGACCGGAGAGGAACGCGTCACGGGCGCCGAGCTGACGGATGGCACGCGGGTCGAAGCCGATTTCGTGATCGCCGGTGTCGGCATCGACCCCGACACCCGCCTTGCGCAGGCCGCCGGGCTTTCGCTGGATGACGGGATCGCCACGGATGCGTTCGGCGCCACGAGTGTGGCGGGCATCTGGGCGGCGGGAGATTGTGCCTCGTTCCCCCATGAAGGCACACGCCTGCGCCTGGAGAGCGTGCAGAACGCCATCGACCAGGCCGAACGCGTGGCCGAGAACATGCTGGGGGCGGAAAAGGCATACGTGCCGGAGCCATGGTTCTGGTCGGATCAGTACGATGTGAAGCTGCAGATCGCGGGGCTGTGCACCGGATATCGCCGAGTGGTGGTGCGGGGGGCAGACAATGGGCCACGCTCGCACTGGTATTTCGGGGACAAGGGGTTATTGGCGGTCGATGCGATCAACGATCCGCGCAGCTTCATGGTCGCCAAGCGCGCGCTTCAGGCCGGCGTTTCGGTCGACCCGGAAAGAATCGCAGATCCCGAGATCGACATCAGGGGGATACTGGTCGCGGGCGAGGCAAACGCAGGAGCTGGCGCAACGCGCTTTCAGGATTGAATTGCCTGCGCATCGCTGGCGGGCCAGTTTCACGGGGATAGGGTCTTCGGCCCGACGAAAGCGGGCGTGACGGTGACGTACGGACCGCAGGGCTGAAACGTCCAGCGCGCCGCTTCCGCCTGGCCATGTCGTCGATCCCTTGGCGCCGGGCCGGATGCGCCCCGGGGGCCGAGACTGACATGATGCGGTGGGGCGACTTGGCACACGGCATTCCCGCGTCGCCGATCAACCCTCGGGAGCGGGCGTGTCACCACATTTCCTTCGGGTCGTCAGGATGCAGTGAATCTCGCGCGCCGTGTCACACGCGGCGATCCTCACGCAGACAATGATCGCGGGGCCAAACAGGCATCATCCGGCCGCCACACCTTTCAGGGCGCCCGTCGAACCGGCGACACACGTCCCGTCGCCCGCGCGGCCTGGACAAGCCGCCCGCAGACGTGACGTCTGCCCCCGCCGCACCGATGCCCGAAGCTGCAGCCCGCGCGAGCGTTTTCGGATCGCCCGGTCGGGCATGTCCGGGCCGCCCTCCGGTGCCGCGGATATCCGTCTGCCTCATCGGCGCGTGTCATCGAGGTTTCATCGATCTGTCGCCGAAGCGTCATACGCCGCCCTTACCCGCTCGGTCACGGAACTTACCTCATCAGGAGACCAGACATGGCCCTTCGCTCCCTCACTTCTGCTTCGCTGATCGCGCTCATGGCTGCGCCCGCAATGGCGTTTCAGCTTGACCCGCGCTATACCGACAACGATGGCGATCTGATCGCGGACATCCCCGAAGACCCCTCGGAGTGGGTGGACCCCGACACCCTGGTCTTCGCCTATACCCCGGTGGAGGATCCGGCGGTCTATGAGGATGTCTGGGCGGAATTCCTCGACCACATGTCCGAGGTGACCGGCAAGCCGGTGCAGTTCTTCCCCGTCCAGTCGAACGCCGCGCAATACGAGGCAATGCGCGCCGGGCGGCTGCATGTGGCGGCCATCAACACCGGCGGCAACCCGATCGCGGTGGCGTGCTCGGGCTTCCGGCCCTTCACGATGATGGCGCGCGAGGATGGCTCCTTCGGCTACGAGATGGAGATCATCACCTATCCGGGTTCGGGTATTGAGAGCATCGAGGATCTGCGCGGTCGCACGCTGGCCTTTACCTCCGAGACCTCGAATTCGGGTTTCAACGCCCCCTCCGCGCTGCTGGCGTCCGAGTTCGGCATGACCGCCGGCGAGGACTTCGAGGCGGCCTTCTCGGGTGCGCATGACAACTCGATCCTCGGGGTCGCCAATCAGGACTATGACGCCGCAGCCATCGCCAACTCGGTGCTGACGCGCATGGTTGCGCGCGATGTCGTCAGCCTCGACGATCTGGTGACGCTCTACAAGTCCGACACCTTCCCGACCTCGGGCTACGGCACGGTCTACAACCTGCATCCCGAGCTTCAGGAGCAGATTCAGGAGGCCTTCTTCACCTTCGATTGGGAGGGCACCGGCCTTGAGCGCGAGTTCGGCGCGCAGGGCGAGACCCAGTTCATCCCGATCACGTTTCAGGAGCACTGGTCGGTGATCCGCCAGATCAACGAGGCGCAGGGCGTCGAATACACCTGCAACTGATCGTTCAGGCGAACGATCACCTGCAACCGGCCGGGTCCGATCCCGGCCGGTTGCATCCCTTCAATCATGATCGCGGGGCAGGGCCGGAATGCTGAAAATCGAGAGTCTGAGCAAGACCTACCGCACCGGGGACAAGGCGCTCGACGCCGTCACCTTCGAGGTGCCGCAGGGCCAGGTCGTCGGGCTGATCGGCCCGTCGGGCGCCGGCAAGTCCACGCTCATCCGCTGCATCAACCGTCTGGTCGAGCCCACCGAGGGGCGTGTAATTCTGGGCGAGCGCGATATCGCCCGTCTCGGCACCGGCGATCTGCGCCGCGCCCGCCGACGGATCGGCATGATCTTTCAGGAATACGCCTTGGTCGAGCGGCTCACGGTGATGGAGAATGTCCTCTCCGGGCGGTTGGGCTATGTCGGCTTCTGGCGCAGCTTCACGCGGGGCTATCCGGCCACGGACATCGAGAACGCGTTCCGCCTGCTCGACCGGGTCGGGCTGTCGGTGCATGCCGACAAGCGCGCCGACGCGCTTTCGGGCGGGCAGCGCCAGCGCGTGGGCATCGCGCGCGCCCTCGCCCAGCACCCCGAGCTGCTGCTGGTCGATGAGCCGACGGCCTCCCTCGATCCCAAGACAAGCCGGCAGATCATGCGGCTGATCGTCGAGATCTGCCGCGAGCGGGGCCTGCCCGCGATCATCAACATTCATGACGTCGTGCTCGCCCAGCAGTTCAGCGACCGCATCATCGGGCTGAAGGCCGGGCAAATGGTCTTCGACGGCGCCCCCTCGGGGCTGACCGGCGAGGTGCTGACCACGATCTACGGCGAAGAGGACTGGACCGCGATGCGCCAGGGCGCGGCAGAAGATGCCGAGGCCGAAGCCGAAGAGCAGGCACAGGCGCAGAAACTGATGAGGGCGCTGTGAGCGCGGCGGCCGCGTCCTCCTACCCGACCACATGGCGCCGCCCGCCCCAGATGGTCAAATCGCGCTTCTGGCGTATCGCGCTGACCATTGGCGCGATCG
>CAZMBT010000094.1:4993-7559 GCA_964564395.1 uncultured Alkalilacustris sp. | reverse complement strand
GCGCATCGGCGGCGGTGCGCGGCAGCTCGACCGGAACGCCGACGGTCAGCATCGGAGCCGCAACCATGAAGATGATCAGCAGCACAAGCATCACATCCACGAAAGGGGTCACGTTGATTTCCGACATCGGCCGCGTCTTGCGCCGCCGCCTGCGCCGTCCGCCGCCCTCCTTTTCCATCAGCATCGCGCCCATGGCTCAGGCGTCCAGCTGGCGCGAGAGAATGGTCGAGAATTCGTCGGCGAACCCCTCATAGCCCGAAATGATGCGATCGCTGTCATTCGACAGCTTGTTGAAGAAGATCACCGCCGGAATCGCTGCCAACAGCCCCAGCCCGGTCGCAAGCAGCGCCTCTGCGATACCCGGCGCGACGACGGCCAGATTGGTGCTCTGTGCCATCGCAATGTCCTCGAAGGCGTTCTTGATACCCCAGACGGTGCCGAACAGCCCGATGAAAGGCGAAGCCGAGCCGACCGAAGCCACGAAGGTCAGCCCCGTTGTCAGACCCTGGCTTTCGCGGTTGATGGCGACATCCATCGACCGCTCGATGCGCGATGTGACCCCCGGGATCAGCGCGCCGTCGCGCCGGTGCGATCGTCGCCATTCGGTCATGCCGGCCGCGAAGACGCGCGCGGCCCCGACATCCGGTTCCGGCCCGATCCGTTCGTACAGCTCGTCCAGCGGCTCACCGGACCAGAAGGCGCCATCGAACGCCTCGGCCTCGGCACGCACGCGCCGGTAATTGAGGATCTTCTGAATGATGATCGCCCACGACCAGAACGAGGCCAGCACGAGGATGATCATCACGAGCTGCACCACGATATCGGCGCGCGCGAACAGCGCCATGAGGGAGAAATCCACCTCCTGCGCCATCGTCAGGGTTTCTGGGTCCATTTGCCTGCTCGCTCAACGGGCCGCCTCGCGACGGCTCTTGTTGTCATCATCATAACGGGTTTTGCACGGTGACGCCAACAGATCGATTCGCCATTTTGCAAGCTTTTCCTGCATCCGTCGGGCTGTTCCTAGCCGGAACCCTCGACCTCGGCGAGACGCTGTTGCAGAGCCTGGCGCAAACCGGCGGGAATCCGCACGGCGCGCAACCGTGCAGAGACGTTGATCAGCGTGATGCGCGCATCGAAGACCGGCGGATCATCCGCGATGGCAAACCGATGCGTCATCACGACATGCGCTGCACCGATCTGCACGACGCCGATCCGGCAGGCAAGCAGATCATCCAGCCGTGCCGGCGCGTGCCATTCGACATGCGCATCCCGCACCACGAAATTGCACCCCGCCTGCGGCCCCACGGACCAGCCAAGCGCGCGCAGCATCTCCACGCGGCCGCGTTCGGCGAACTGCATGTAGGCGGCGTGATGCATGACACCGCCCGCATCGGTATCGGCATGATAGACCCGAAGGGGCAGGACGAATTCGCCCTGCTCGAAGCCACCGACGGGTGCCGCGCCACCTTGCTGCATGCCACCTCTCATCCACCCGGTTGGTTCGCCCTGCACCTAGCATGAAACCGCGCGTTACCCTACCGCCTTTCGGCTGCCGACGGCATAGCCGGACACCGCGATGGCGGGCCACAGCCGGCCATCGCGGAGACGCGGATCGCCGGCGCAGGCGCTGGCCGATGCTCAGTGACGCGGCCCCGCGCGCGGCGGGCTCCGTCGGGTCAGGCGATATCACCCGCCAGCACCCGGATCCGGCTTTCGAACTCGCCGCGATCGACATAGCAGCCGTGCAGATGGCGAAAGCCGGTGGAGGGATCGAAGGCCGCCCGGCCGTGCAGCATGCGACGGTTGTCGAAAACGACCATCTCCCCCGCCGCGAGCTTCAGCGCGATGACCCGCTGCGGATCGCGGGTCAGCTCCATGAAACGGCGATAGGCCCGGTAATAGGGTTCGATCACCTCCGGGGCCATGTCGAAAACCCCGGCGATATGCGCATTGTAGCAAACCTCGCTCACCGCGCCGTCGCGATCGAGGGTGATCACCGTCTGCCGGCGCCGGATATCCGCGGTCTCGTCATGGAACCTGAACGGCACCGATTGCCGCGACAGGAGTGCGAAAGCCTCCGGATCCTCGCGGCGCAGATCCTCGGCGATGGCGACACCATCGGCAAAAATGGATTCGCCGCCCTCGGCATCATTGGCGAGGCAGTGCAGGAACTGAAACCCCGGCGGCAGCTCCTGATTGGGCAGGTCGGTATGCAGCGGCAGCGAGTCGGCCGTATAGGCCAGGTTGTTGGGCTGCGGGCGCGACTGCACGGCGAAGGTCGTGCCGAAATTCGTCTGGCGCAGAAAGCTGATGCGGCGCGCGACATCCATGCCGGCCTCGGCGCCGTCGGCCAGCCCCTCGACGATCGACAACCCCGTCGCGCGCGTCGTGCGCAGCCAGTCCAGCAAGGCCGCATCCGACATCAGCAAAGCGTCGGCTGCAACGCGCGGCACCTGCGCGGCCTGTGCGCCGCACGGCCAGGGCACATAGGCGACCTCGGCGGGGTCGTGTCGCGGCCGTCCGGGGGCGTGATCGTGCAGCCAGTCCAGATCGAAGGTGCTGCGAT
>CAZMBT010000094.1:0-4893 GCA_964564395.1 uncultured Alkalilacustris sp. | reverse complement strand
ACCTCGGTCATGAGACAGTCCTTTCAAGTGGTCTGAAAATCGCGTTGCGTTCAGACCGGCCGCGGGGGCGGCCACCAGTGATGGACTTTCGCGTGCGGCGCGCCGGGGCAGCGCCCGAGGACAGTGCACATGCCTCATGCCTCCTGCACGGCATCCAAACGCAGCCCGCCACGGCATGCAACCGCGAATCGCGCGGATCAGCGCAACCCTGTCTCCTGCAGCAAACCGCGATCGCGCGCCGCGTAGTAATAGCCGCGCCGATACCAGCGAATCGCCGCCTCCGGGTCGCCATCGGCCACGATGTAGGCGCCGCGCAGATAGCGCGCCCCGTAGCGCAGATTCGTCTCGGGTTCGAGCAGCGCCTCGGGCGGACCGTCATGGCCCATCGTGCGGGCGGTCTGAGGATGGATCTGCATCAGGCCCAGATAGGGGCCGTTGCGGGCGCGCGGGCGAAAGGTGCTCTCCTCGCGCACGACGCGGCGCAACAGATCCTCCGGAAGGTCATTCTCGTGGGCGTGCCGCGCGATCTGCCGGCGCAGGCGCGGCGTCTCGTTGGGGTGGCGCGGCGCTGCCGGAGGCGCGGATTGCTTGCGCACAGTGCCTTCGGATGCACAGGCCGCAGCGGCCAGGGGCGCAAGCAGCAGGACAGCGCGGCGATTGAGAAACGGCATGGGCGGTATCTCCGAGGGGACGTGGTGGAGTATAATGGCGCAGCCCCCGGACATGTGCCAGCGTGCCACGGCGCGGCGCGCCGAAAACCGCCCATCTCAGGCACTGCGGCCCAGCCGCGCGGCAAGGCGCAGCGCATGCGCCGGGTCGGTGGCGGCAGCCGGCAACACCGGATCATAGGCCGCACGTATCACATCGCCGATATCGGGGCGCAGGATCACGCGCTCCCCGCTGCGCGCCAGCACCCCGGCGTCGCGAAAGGCCGTGTCGGACCACAACAGGATCGTCTGCGCGGCCTGCGCCAGCGCCAGCGCCTCCGCGGGCACGGCAGCGAGCTCGGCATCGACGCGCAGCAGAACGAAGGCGGCACGGATCGCGCCGTCTGCTTCGAAACGAAACACCCGATACTGATTCGCCCCCGCCGCCTCGAGCCGCGCAATGAGCGGGCCGAGGCCGTCAATCAGCCGGTCGAGATCGGGCACCTGCGCAAGCTCGCCCCAGTCGCGGCAGAAGAACACCATGAGATTGGCGCCGAGTTCGGGATCGGTCTCGGCCATGCGATGACCTGCCAGCACCACCACCGCCTCGAAGGCACCCTTGAAAGTGCCGATCGTCGCCTCCTCGGCGCCGAACACGACCGGCACCACGGGCCGCGCCCAGCGCGCGAACAGGAACTGCCCGTCCGACCGTGTGAACAGTGCCTCGACCTGCTCGGGCGTCAGCGTCTCGCTCATGTGGTTATATCCCCTCTACGGTCCGGCCTTGCAATCGCGCCGCACCCAAGACGAAAAATGCGCCCGCCGCAACGCGGTCGGGCGCATTCGCGGGGTCAGCCGGCGGCACATCGTCACGCACCGCCGGCCACGCACCCGTCAGTCGAGGGCGCGATCGGTGATCATGTGGGTCCAGGCGCCGTCACCCGGATGCTCGGTGATCACCGGATCGGAGCCACCGGCCAGCAGGCTGTCGACGGTGCGCTCGAAGTCCTCGGGATCCAGCGCGCCGTTCGACCCTTCGGTCAGCTTGCCGACTTCGCGCATCATGCGGATCTGATGATGCTCCTGCTGGGCGCCGGTCTCATCGTAATCCAGCACGATCAGCGCCGCCTCCTCGGGGTTCTCGGCCGCCCAGTTCCAGCCCCGCATGGAGGCGCGCACGAAGCGCTCCATCCGGTCCACGAAGTCTTCGTCCTCGAGGTTCTCCTCCAGCACGTAAAGACCGTCTTCCAGCGTGGCGACCCCCTGATCCTCATAGGCGAAGGTGATCAGTTCATCCTCGCTGATGCCCGCATCGATGACCTGCCAGTATTCATTGTAGGTCATGGTGCTGATGCAGTCGGCCTGGCGCTGCAGCAGCGGATCCACGTTGAAGCCCTGGCGCAGGACCTCGACACCATCCTCGCCGCCATCGGTCGGGATGCCGAGTTGACTCATCCAGCTCAGGAAGGGGAATTCGTTACCGAAGAACCACACACCCAGAGTGCGGCCGCGAAAATCCTCGGGGCCGGTGATGCCGGTTTCCTCGAGGCAGGTCAGCATCATGCCCGACTGCTTGAAGGGCTGCGCGATATTGACCAGCGGCAACCCGCTTTCGCGCGCCGACAGCGCCGCCGGCATCCACTCGACGATGACGTCTGCGCCGCCGCCGGCGATCACCTGCGGCGGCGCGATATCCGGCCCGCCGGGGCGGATGGTCACATCGAGCCCCTCCTCCTCGTAATAGCCGTTCTCAAGCGCGGCGTAATAGCCGCCGAACTGGGCCTGCGTGACCCATTTCAGCTGCAGCGTGACCTCGTCGGCGGTCGCGCTTGCCGCCGCCAGCGCACCCATGCTTGTCGCAAGTGCAAGTGTCGTGATCGTTCTTTTCATGATGTCATACCTCCATGTTGTTTTCCGCCCGGGGGCGGCACGTCATCGGCCGCGCTGCGACGGGTGCCAGAAGGTCACCCCCCGTTCCAGCAGGGCCAGGATCCCGTAGAACGCCGATCCAGCGACGGCGGCCACGGCGATTTCGGACCATACCATGTCCAGATTCAAGCGTCCCACCTCGGTCGAGATCCGAAAACCCATCCCGCGCGTGGGCGAGCCGAAGAATTCGGCGACGATGGCACCGATCAGGGCGAGGGTCGAACAGATCTTGAGCCCGTTGAAGACGAAGGGCATCGCGGCGGGCAGCCGCAGCTTGAACAGGCTTTGCCAGTAGCTGGCCGAATAGGTGCGCATCAGATCGCGCTGCATCGCTTCGCTCGCCGCCAGGCCCTGGACCGTGTTCACAAGCATCGGAAAGAACACCATCGCCACCACCACTGCGGCCTTCGACTCCCAGCCAAAGCCGAACCACATGACCATGATCGGCGCGGTGCCGATGATCGGCAGCGCAGCCACGAAATTGCCCACAGGCAAGAGCCCGCGGCGCAGGAAATCCGACCGGTCCACGATCACCGCGAAGACAAGCGCGGCGCCAACCCCGATCGCGTAGCCCGACAGCGCCCCCTTCACGAAAGTCTGCACGAAATCGCCCCACAGCACCCCCGTACTGGCCGCAAAACGGGCCGCGATATCCGACGGGGCGGGCAGGATCACGGTGGCGACACCGCCCCCGCGCACACCCGCCTGCCACAGCCACAGGAGCGTGATGCCGAAGGCCAGCGGCGCCAACAGCCCGCGCAGCCTTTCGGCCCAGTGCTGACGCAGCCGCAGATCCGAGAGTTGCGCGACGACCATCCAGGCGCCGAGCCATGTCGCGATCACCGCGCTCCAGAAGGCCGGCGTTCCCGCCCCCCGCTCCACCTGCATGAGCCCGATCCCGGCACCCGCCAGATTGCCCCAGATCAGCACCAGAAAGACCGCCGGCATCCAGCGCAACCCAGCCTGCGCCGGCGCGCGTCCCGGCCCCGCCCGCGCACGCGAAGCATCCGCCGCAAAGGCCAGCACGAGCGCCACCGTCAGCAGCGCCAGCACCACCGGCGACGGCTGTCCCGCCGACGCCTGCATCATGGACAGCAGGATCGCCGCGCCCAGCATGACCGCCATTGCCAGGCGCTGCGGCGCGCCGGACCCCGTCAACACCCCGGTCATTGCGTCATCCCCATGCGTCGCAGTGTCACCCGCTGGATCAGCCCGATCAACGCGACCATGCTCGCCGCCAGGATCGCCGCGGCAAACAGCGCCGACCAGATCTGTATGGTCTGCCCGTAATAGCTGCCCGACAGCAACCGCGCGCCGAGGCCCGCAACCGCGCCGGTCGGCAACTCGCCGACAATCGCGCCGATCAGCGAAGCGGCAATCCCGACCTTGAGCGAGGCGAACAGGTACGGCATCGAGGACGGCCAGCGCAGCTTGGCGAAGGTCTGAAGCCGCGACGCGCTGTAGGTCTTCATCAGGTCGAGCTGCATCGCATCGGGCGCGCGCAGCCCCTTGACCATGCCGACCACCACGGGAAAGAAGCTCAGATAGGCGGAAATGATCGCTTTCGGGATGATCCCGGTGATCCCCACCGCATTGAGCACCACGATGATCATCGGCGCGATGGCGAGGATCGGTATCGTTTGCGAGGCGATCGCCCAGGGCATGACCGAGAAGTCCATCGCCCGGTTATGCACGATGCCGATCGCCAGCAGGATTCCCAGCCCGGTGCCGATGCCGAACCCCAGCAGCGTCGCCGACAGCGTGATCCAGCCATGATGGATCAGCGACCGGTTCGACAGCGTTCCGGTCTGGACGATCCCGCGACGCCCGGTGAGTTCTTCCATCACGGTGCTGTTCCAGAGTTCCACCGCGACCTGGTGCGGCGCCGGCAGGCGCGGGCGATCCTGACTCATGGTCTCGCCGACCAGTTCGCCGAAGCTCAGCTCGGTCCCCGCGCGCGCCGCCTGATCGCGCGCCCACTGGCCGTTGACCGGCACGCAGGCCGCGTACCATAGCGCGAATATCACCACGACGACGGTCAGGACAGGCAGGACATTGCCTTTCATCGCGGGCCTCCCTGCGACGCGACGCCGGTCCTTCGGGTTGTCATCCACGCGGCGATGTCACGCTGCATCGTCCATCCCCTCGCGCAATCCCTCGCGCACACGATGCGCCACCTCGATGAACTCTGCGCTGTCGCGAATGTCGAGCGGGCGCTCCACCGGCAGCGGGCTTTCGATGATATCGGTGATGCGCCCTGGACGCGGCGACATGACGACGATGCGCGTGGACAGATAGACCGCCTCGGGGATCGAAT
>CAZMBT010000093.1:0-7624 GCA_964564395.1 uncultured Alkalilacustris sp. | reverse complement strand
CGCTCTTCGCCGGGTCGGACGACGGGGCTGAAACCTGGGCGGGCATCGCCTCGCTCATCGGCACATGCAGGCTGAATGGCGTGAACCCCGAAGCCTATATCGCCGCCACGCTCGGCAAGATCCTAGACCAGCACATGCAGAGCGATGTCGACGACCTGATGCCCTGGAACTTCGCCGAATGGACAAGCCAATAGGCCATGGGTGATGGGGCGGCGTTTACCGTCCGGCGCGGGGCACGCCATACGATTATCCTATGGTGGGTGCCGGATAGCCTTTCGTGATGTCGTCGAATGCGACGCGATGGCTGACCTTGTACATCCTGATTGGATTGGCATTTGCCGCGCCTTTGCGGGCCGGGCTTGCGCCGCCGTCCCGCCGGGCTGGGCGGGTTCGCAGAATGATAAAACTAACATTCGCTTGCTTTGGCGCAACACCGCCTGTACCCGGACTCTGCCGTGATCGCCTGGCGCCCGCGCCGCGACGCCCGGATGCGGGTCTGAGAGGGCGCATGGGGGGCTTCACGGCAACGCCGGAGCGTGCCTGTCCCGGCGTCGGTTTGCCGAGCGGCACCACGGGGCCGTCCTTCAACACCGAAAACAGCCTGATGCGGGGTCGCGGGGCAGGGCGGGCACGCCCGAGGAAACGCAGAACTGGGAGTGTGTCAGGTGCCGAAGGTGAAGCTGTTCGAACCGTTGCCGCTGCGGGGCGTGACGTTGCGAAACCGGGTCGCGGTGTCACCGATGCAGGTCTACATGGCAGATCACGATGGGATCGCGAATGACTGGCACCTTCAGCACCTCGGGAAATTTGCCGTCGGTGGTGCCGGGCTGGTGTTTACCGAGGGGCTTATCGTGGATCCCGTCGGGCGCAGCTCCTACAGCGATTGCGGTCTGTGGTCGGATGAACAGATCGCGCCGCTGCGCCGGATCACGGATCTCATCCGCTCACAGGGGGGCGTGGCCGGCGCGCAGCTGCATCATGCCGGTCCGAAGGCGGCGCGGCGCCGGGGCTGGGACGGGTTCGGGGCACTCGACGACACGGATGCCGCGAAGGGCGAGCCGCCCTGGCAACCGGTCGGCGTGAGCGCGGAGCGTTCACTGGCCAGGTATCACACGCCACGTCCGCTGAGCGATGCCGAGGTGCACGAGGTGCCCGAGATGTTCGCGCGTGCCGCAAGACGGGCGGACGCCGCCGGGTTTGAGGTGGTCGAGGTTCACGCAGCGCACGGCTACCTGATCCATTCATTCCTCAGCCCGGTGTCGAACACGCGAGGCGGCCCCTTTGGTGGCAGTGCAACGGGGCGCATGCGGCTTGCGCTCGACGTGGCAGATGCTGTTCGCGAGGCATGGCCGGATGACCGGCCGCTGTTCTTCCGGCTCTCCTGCGTCGACGGTGTCGAAGATGGGTGGACGCTCGACGACAGTGTCATCCTTGCCCGCGCGTTGCACGAGCGCGGCGTTGACGTCATCGACTGTTCCTCCGGCGGTATCCGGTCGGCCACTTCGGCCGGTCAGAACGCACCGGCAGGTCAGTATGCGCCGGGCTATCAGGTGCCTTATTCCGCGCGTCTGCGGAGGGACGCCGGGATCGCGACCATGGCCGTGGGGCTGATCATCACCGCGCAGCAGGCGGAGGACATTCTGCAACGCGGCGATGCGGAGATCGTGGCTATCGGCCGGCCGGCCCTCGAAGAGCCGAACTGGGCCCTCCGGGCCGCCCGCGCGCTCGGGGCCGACCCAGACCGGCAGATGTGGCCCGACCCCTATGCCTGGGGTCTGCGCGCGCTGGATGCGGCGCGCGACGGCGTGGGATGACAGGGGGCCACAGGCTTTTGACAGAACGCACAGCATGAGACCGACAGGGAGAGAGCAGATGTACAGGGTCAGCACCGAAACCGGCTGGGAGGCCGTGCCGGGAACGTCCGGCGTGAGCGCCACGCTTTTGAGCGGCAATTTCGAGGAAGCGAAGGCCCGCGGCTTTCGAACCCGCTGCGTCAGATTCGTGCCCGGCGGGGAAACCTTCGAGCCGTTCAGCCATCCCTATTGGGAAGAGGTGTACCTCGTCGAGGGCGAGCTGGTCATGAAGGAGGACGAACAGGTGCTGTCGGCGCCGGCCTACGTCATCCGCCCGCCCGGTACGCCGCACGGGCCGTTCGTGTCGCCCAAGGGGTGCCTGCTTCTGGAGGTGCAGTATTTCGCAGATCGGTCGGTCGGCCTGAAGCAGTACCTCGACCCCAAGGCGTCAGCGTGAACCGCGCCCCTGACTGGCTCTGCGGTGACCCGTGCCGAGCCCGGGTGGCAGTCGTTGCCGGTCACAGTGTCCCGGCTCAGGCTGATGGAGCCCTTCAGACGTCGCCGGGCACCCGCGCAGTGTCGCGCACCCCCTTCACCCAGTCCCGGATATGTTCCAGGCTTTCGGCGGCACGCTGACTTGCCGTCGTCATGCGCAGGAAGCCGTGGATCAGACCCTCGTACCGTCTGACGGTGACCGGAACGCCGTCCGCGCGCAACCGTTCGGCATAGGCTTCGCCCTCGTCGCGCAACGGATCGAATTGCGCCGTGAGTATAAGCGCCGGTGGCATGTCAGACAGATCAGGCGCCTTCAGCGGGGCGGCGTGGGGATGGCGCCGTTCGGCGGCGTCCGTGAGATAATCGCGCCAGAAGCGGATCATGGCCCCCCGGGTCAGGACATAGCCGACGGCATTGTCGATGTAGGACTGCGTGGCCGGCGTGTGATAGTCCGTGACAGGATAGGCCAGTACCTGACCGGCGATCGCGGGGCCGCCTTCGTCGCGCAGACGCAGACAGGTAACGGTGGCGAGATTGGCGCCGGCGCTGTCGCCGGAAACGATGATGCGATCGGGACTCGCTCCAAGCGTTTCCGCGTTGTCCGCCGCCCAGCAGACCCCCGCCAGGCAATCGTCCGGGGCCGCGGGGAACCGATGTTCGGGTGCCAGCCGGTACTCGATGGAGACCGTGGGCGCGCCGAGCGTCTCGCACAGATCGCGGGCCACATTGTCATGCGTCTCGACGGAGCCGAGCACGAAGCCGCCGCCGTGAATATAGATGTTCAGCGTGTCGGAACTCTGCCGTGTCGGTGTGTATATCCGAACCGGGATGCCGTCGGGCGTCATTTCGTCCCTGACACTGCCGATCGGACGCCGCTGATCCTGCGGGACGGGGGCGAGGAACGCCCGCAACTCCTCCAGAGTCATTTCCTCCATCGGCTTTATGTCTTTCAAGGCGTCGAGAATCCTGGCCATCTCCGGGTCGAGCATTCGATCCCTCCCTGTTTCTGCGGGACGACGGGGACCGCGGTCCTTGAACCTAGGTGTTCAAGCAACTCGCGGCGCGCACTATGACGCCGGCCGGTTCCTCGACCAGCTTGATGATCTCCGTGAAGTCCATGCTGCCACGGCCTTCGCGCACGGCCGAGGTCCAGAACTCACCGGTGGCGCGCATCGCAGCCACCGGAACACCGAGCGCGCCCGCCTCCTGAAGACCGAGCTTCACATCCTTCTCAACGATTGACAGGTGGGCCCCGAAATCAAACCCGCCGGTGAGCGCCGAGCGGGCCAGAATGCCGGCTGAAGCACTTTGTCCGGTGCCGGCCTGAAGCACCTCCATCATCTTGCCTGCCTCAAGCCCTGCCTTGGCCCCCATGACAAGCCCCTCCGAAGCGACGATCATATTCGCCGCCATCACGATGTTGTTCACCACCTTCATGATCTGTGCCTGGCCGGCGCGGTCTCCAAGAAGATAGGTCTGCCGGCCGATGCAGTTCAGCCAGGGTAAAACGCCGTGAAGCGCATCCTGCGGTCCCGAGGCGAGCATGGTCAGCCGGCCTTCGCGCGCGGCCGGCGGGCCACCGCTGATCGGAGCATCCACCGTGCTGATCCCGGCTTGTGACAGGCGCGACGCGATGCCCTCGATGCAGCTCTTGCCGATCGTTGACATCTCGGCATAGATCCGGATGGCGCCTCCATGAATGACGCCGTTCGCACCATGCGCGACAGCCTCGCTCACACCCTGATCGGGCAGGCACGCGAAAACGATGCCGGCGGCGTCGGCCACATCCCTGGGCGATGCGTGCGGCACGGCGCCGCGGCTTTCGAACATCTCCAGCGCTTCGGGCGAAGTGTCGAAGACATGAAGCTCGACCTCGTCGCGGATCAGACGCTCCGCCATGGCGCCGCCCATCTGGCCCAGCCCGATGAAACCCAATCTCGTTCTTTCAGTCATCGCGCCGAAATCCTTGTCTTCACAAGCGGGCCTCACCGGCCGAGCCATTTCGACGGGCGTGTGCATTGCCGCCGGCAGGCATCCGCTCCGATCAGGGCCGCGCGAGGTGCGCCGAGCGGATGTCCGGCCGGATCCGCTCGCCTCCACGAGTGGTTCATCCGGACTGTTGCACATCGCCCTTTCAGGGCGCAATACTAACGTTTGGTTGATATAGGGAAGTACGATGACCTTGCCATTATAGTAACTAACGATTGTTAAGTTTCGGTTGTTGGTTTAGGGGTTGCTGCAGGATTCAGCCATGCTCGCCTCGCCGGCGCAGGTGGGTTCGCTGGAATGGTCGGCCGGTGACTGCGCTGTGCACCGTGCAGTCGCCCGAATGCCGGCGCACGGGGAGGGAGTGAGGACTGATGAACCTGGCAAACAGAGACATTCCGAACAGCGTCGATGCAGTTGTCATTGGTGGGGGTTTTGCCGGGGTCTATGCCCTGCACAAGCTAAACGAGATGGGGCTTTCCGTGCGCGGATTCGAGGCCGGTCGCGATGTCGGTGGAACGTGGTACTGGAACAGGTATCCGGGCGCGAGGTGCGACGTCGAGAGTCTTGAGTACTCCTTCGGCTTCTCCGACAGGATTCAGCAGCAATGGAACTGGAGTCACAGATTCTCGTTCCAGCCGGACATTCGCAACTACATCGCCCATGTCGCGGACGAGACCGGGATCAGGTCGCTGATCAGCTTCGAGACCCGCATCGTGGCGCAGACCTACGACGCCGAAAGCCAGACATGGACGGTCCGGACCGACCAGGGCGAGGAGATCACCTGCCGGTACTGCGTCATGGCCACCGGGAATCTGTCGGTGCCCCTTTTCCCCGATATTCCCGGCCTCGATGAATTCGAAGGAGAGAAGTACCACTCCGGGCGCTGGCCGGAGGACGGCGTCGACTTTTCCGGCAAGCGGGTCGCGGTATTCGGCACCGGCGCGACAGGCATTCAGATCATACCAGAAGTGGCGAAGGAAGCCGCGCATCTGCATGTCATGCAGCGCTCGCCGAATTTCTCCCTGCCGGCCGGGAACCGGCCCCTGACCGAAGCGGAGGTCAATGCCTTCAAGCAGAGATACCCCGAAAACCGAAAGCGCGCGCGCCGGCACGTCTTCGGTGTGGCCGGGGTGCCCGAGCCCACAAGGTCCGTACTCGAACTGACCAAAGAAGAAGCGCTCGAGAAATTCGAAGAGCTTTGGGACTACGGAGGCAGCCTCAACTTCCAGATGGCCTTCACCGATTTCATGCGCGACGAACGGGCCAACAAGCTGCTCGCCGATTTCGTTCGCTCGAAGATCCGGGAAGCGGTGCGGGATCAGGACGTCGCGGAAAAGCTGTGCCCCTACGATCACCCCATCGGCTCCAAGCGCATCTGCATCGATACCGGCTATTACGAGACATTCAATCGCGACAATGTCGACCTGGTCTGCCTGCGTGAAACCCCGGTGCAGAGAATTACGCCGAACGGCATCGTGACCGCGCGCGGCGAGATCGAGGTCGACGCGATCATCTTCGCGACGGGCTTCGACGCGATCACCGGGGCGCTGACGCGTATCGATATTACCGGACGCGACGGGATCAAGCTGGCTGACAAGTGGAAGGAGCGCCCTTCGGCATATCTCGGCTTCGCGGTCGCGGGCTTTCCGAACATGTTCGTCATAACCGGGCCGGGCAGCCCGTCGGTGAAGTCCAACATGGTGATGTCGATCGAGCAGCATGTGGAGCTGGTGGCAGATACGATCACCTACATGCAGCTAAACGATCTGGGCGCCATCGAAGCGCAGGCCGAGGCCGAGAACGAGTGGGTCGACTATGTGACCGAAGTGGCCAACAAGACCCTCTTCGTCAAAGCCGACTCCTGGTACACGGGGGCAAACGTGCCGGGAAAACCGCGCATGTTCGTGCCTTTCGTCGGTGGTGTGAACACCTACCGTCTGGCCTGTGAAGACATGAAAGAGAACGGCTTTCGCGGCTTCACGACGGAGGCGCTCCGCTGCTATTCGAGGTAGCCGTCGCCTGCGCGGGGGCATCCGCGCGGTTCGCCGATGTGGCCCCCCGGCAGGTGCCTTCGCGATCTCTCGCACCGTCACCTCGCGCCGCGTGCAGCGGGCCTGTTCACACGGTCATCGAGGCGACGGTTCCACGCCGACCGGCAATGCCCTTCAGACAGGATCCCATGAAAAGACATCCTGCGAGCGGTCGAGCGGGTAGAAGCTTGGTTGCATTGCCGGAATAGCGCGATCTGCGATGCTCTGCACCGTCCAGCCGTCATCGGCATGCATCGACCGCAGGGGGCGGCTCTGACTCATCAGAAAGATCTCGTTGGCGCGCACGGCGAAGATCTGGCCCGACACGTCACTCGCCAGATCCGAAGTCAGATAGGCGACGAAGGGCGCGATCTTGCCCGGCTCCATCGCCTTCAGCTTGTCCAGTCGCGCCTGTTGTTCCGGGGTTTCGGACGGGATCGAGCCGATCATCCGGCTCATCGCGAAGGGGGACACGCAGTTCGACCGCACATTGTATCGAGCCATGTCCATGGCGATGCATTTGGACATGGCGGCCACACCCAGCTTGGCGGCGCCGTAATTCGCCTGACCCAGATTGCCGATCAGCCCAGTGGTCGAGACGATGTGGACGAAGGCGCCGGAGTTCTGCTTCTTCATGTGCGGGGCAGCGGCGCGGGACATGAAGAACGCGCCGTTCAGATGAACGTCGACAACCGCTTTCCACTCCTCGGGATCCATGTTGAAGAAGAACCTATCGCGCAGGATTCCGGCGTTGTTCACCACGGCATCGACCCGGCCGAAGCTGTCCAGTGCCTGGGATATGATGCGCTTGGCGCTGTCCCAATCGGCGACCGAGTCGTGGCTGGGAACGGCTGTGCCGCCGGCGTGCCGGATCTTCTGCACCACATCGTCGGCTGGGGTGGTATCGGTGCCGCCGCCGTCGAGTGCCGCGCCGATGTCGTTCACCACCACATGGGCGCCGCCTCGGGCGCATTCCAGCGCGATTTCGCGTCCGATGCCGCGCCCGGCGCCACTGATGATGACAACCTTGCCGCGCAGTGCTTCGTGCTCGGGCATGATTTCTATTCTCCCTTGTGCAGGTGTTCCGTGGCGCGCGCTTCGGTTTCCAGCCAAAGCTTGCGAGCGATCGGCGAGCGTCCCTCCTCGAGCAGGTGGCCGACGATGCCGACGGCCCGCGCCATCACGCCCAGACCGCGGCAGATCTTCCACTCGAGCCCCATCTCGCAGCATAGCGCGCCCAGAATGCCGGTCGCATTGGCGGGGAGCGCGCGCCCCTTGCGGGTGCCCGCAACCTCCGCGATCTTCTGAATCAGCCTG
>CAZMBT010000092.1:0-7654 GCA_964564395.1 uncultured Alkalilacustris sp. | reverse complement strand
ACCAGTCCTCGAACCAGTCGAGCGGGTAGGCCGCCGCCGCGATCCTGACCATTCCTTCCTCCATCCCGATGGGCGGGCGCGCGCCGTGCCTATAGCCTGCGCATCCAGAACTGCAAGGGTTTGCGCGTCTCCGCAGGCTGATCGATATCCTTCCAGGCGAACTCCGCAGTCACCCCCCCGAGCATTTCATAGCAACGCCTGCGCCAGAAATCGTCGAGCGGGCGATAATCGGCGGGACGCAGCGGATGATCGGTTGGCCGCACAACGCCGCAGAACGCGCTGAAACGCCGGCCCATCGCACGGGCATGCGCTTCGCGCAGGTCGAAGAACCGATGCCCGATGCCGCGCCCGCGATAGGCCGGCAACAGCACCGACTCGGCGCAATAGAAGATGTCCGATAGCGCGTGCCCCGTACCCGCAAATGCGCCGGCGAAATCTTCGGCGTGATCCTCCATCGGCGTGCCCGTCGCCGCGCCGACCAGCGCATCGCCGTCAAAGGCCCCGACGAGGATTGCGCCGGGGCTGCGACGATACACCTCCAGGTAGTGGCGTTCATACGCGGCATCGCCGTCATACAGATAGGGCCAGGCACGAAACACTTCGATGCGAAGCTGCGCCACCGCCCCGAGCGCATTCTCCAGCCGGTCGCCCCTCAATGTCTCGACCCTCAGCGCCACGGCATTCTTATCACTCTGCAATTCCATCGGCATCAATGTCGCCCGGCGGACCGAAGCGCGCAAGCATGCGCTTGTGGATCTGATCGCGGGTCTGGCGGTAATAGCGCAGCTTTTCCTCGCGTGTTTCTGCCATTCCGGTCGGATCCATGACCGGCCAGTATTCGACGTCGATATGTGCATAGCGCGTCAGCTCCAGCGCGCGGCGCTGGCTGGCCGGTGACAAGGCCACGATCAGATCGAAGCCCGACAGGTCGTCGCCCCAGTTCTCCATTGCGTCGAAACTGCGCGCCCGGTGCCGGTCCAGCGACACGCCGATTTCCTCGCTCGCGGCGATCGCGAAACCGTCGATCTCCAGATCGTCGCGCACCCCGACCGACTGCACATAGGCGCGATGGCCGTAGAGCTTCTTCATCAATCCTTCTGCCATCGGTGACCGCACCGCATTGTGATCGCAACAGAAAAGGACCGATGAAGGAAAGCCCACCGCCACGCTACCCCCCGAAATGCAGGACGCAGATCAGGGTGAACAACCTGCGCGCGGTGTCGATATCCACATCCGCCTTGCCCTCGAGCCGCTCCTGCAGGATGCGCGCCCCTTCGGTGTGGATGCCGCGGCGCGCCATGTCGATGGTTTCGATCTGGCTGGGCGGCAGACGCTTTACCGCATCGAAATAGCTGTCGCAGATCTGGTAGTAATCCTTGACCACCTGCCGAAACGGCCCCAGCGAAAGCTGGAACTGCGCCACCGGCGCACCAGTTTCATCGCCGACATCGACGACGAGCCGCCGCTCGCGGATGGCGAGTTGCAGACGGTAGGGTCCCGGCGGCGGCGCGCGCCCGTCCCGTGGCGGCAGCGACAGGGTGTTATCCTCCAGAAGGTCGAATATGGCGACCTTGCGTTCCTGCTCGATCTCGGGCGTGGGGGCGGGCAGCCCGCTGTCATCGATCTCGACATGGCAGATGCGCGCGCGCTCACTCATCGGGTGCCTCGTTCAGATGATCGAGCCGCGCGCGCACCGACAGGCCGTGCGCCTGCAGCCCTTCCACCCGCGCGAGTCGCTCGGCGGCGGGTCCGACACGGCCGAGCGCCGCGGGGCTCATGCGCGCGATGGTCGTGCGCTTCATGAAATCCAGCACCGACAACCCCGATGAGAACCGTGCCGACCGCGCGGTCGGCAGCACGTGGTTCGGGCCCCCGACATAGTCGCCGATGGCCTCGGGGGTCCATCCCCCCATGAACACCGCCCCGGCATGGCGGATCCGCGACAGCAGCGCCTCGGGGTCGGCCACGCAGAGTTCCAGGTGCTCCGGCGCGATGCGATCGCACAGGGCCGCAGCCTCGGCAAGATCGCGCACCCGGATGATCGCACCGTGATCCCGCCAGCTGGCGCCCGCGATCCGGCGCCGCTCCAGCATCGCCAGACGCCCGGCCACAGCCTCCTCGACCGTCTGCGCGAGGTCGGCGTCATCGGTGATCAGGATCGCTTGTGCGCTTTCGTCATGCTCGGCCTGGCTGAGCAGATCGAGTGCGATCCAGTCGGGATCATTGTCCCGGTCCGCGATCACCAGGATCTCCGAGGGCCCGGCGATCATGTCGATACCGACATGCCCGAAGACCTGCCGCTTGGCGGCCGCCACATAGGCGTTGCCCGGCCCCGCGATGACATCCACCGGCCGCACGCTTCGCGTTCCGTAGGCCAGCGCAGCGATCGCCTGCGCCCCGCCGATGCGGTAGATCGTATCGACCCCGGCCAGCCGCGCGGCCAGCACCACGAGCGGGTTCACCACCCCCTGCGGTGTGGGCACGCAGATCGCGAGGCGCCCCACGCCGGCGACCTGCGCGGGCACCGCGTTCATCAACACCGAGGACGGGTAGCTTGCCTGCCCGCCGGGCACATAAAGGCCTGCCGCATCCACCGCTGTCCAGCGCCAGCCGAGTTCGGCCCCCGCCGCATCGATCCAGCGCGCATCCTCTGGCAGCTGCCGCATGTGATAGGCCCGAATGCGTTCCGCGGCCTGCTCCAGCGCGGCGCGATCCCGGGGGGCGACCTCGGCGCAGCAGGCGTCCATCTCCGCTTCGGTCAGGGCCACCCCGGACACGCTCGGATCAACGCCGTCGAAACGTAGCGTCAACTCCCGCACCGCCTCATCGCCGCGCGCGCGCACCTGCGCGATGATGTCGGCGACAACGGCATCCACATCCGCCTGTGCATCGCGCCCGGCCTCCAGAAAGGCGGCAAAGGCCGCCTCGAAGCCGGCATCGGCGGTGTTCAGCCTTACCGGCATTCACTCGCCCTCCGGGTGTTGCGGGGTCTTGCCCGACGGGGCGGCGTAGGGGCGCGACACATCCTTGAGCGCGACATCGAGGCACTCGACATCCAGCGCGATCGCGCCGTCGCCGGCCAGCACCAATGTCAGCCAGCCGGTGCCGTCCTCGCCGGGTTCGAACTGAAGCGACAGAAGCGACAGCACGGTATCCCGTTCCTTCGGCGAAACACCCTGGGATGCGACCGCCCGCACATCCTGGACGATCAACAGCGATTGCACCCGCTCGACCGGCCGGCCCTCACGCGCGGCGGCGGGCCTGTCTTCCCAACGAAATCGGTTGAGCAGGACGGCGAAGCGGCGCTGCCGGCGCTGCCACGTCATCTCACTTGCCGGAAACACCGCATCCTGCAGCAGCGAGGACAGGACCCCAAGGTCGTCGCCATCCTGTGCCTTCAAAAGCAGCGGGGCCTCCCGGCCTTCCTCGAACCGCGCGTCCCTGTCGCTCATTCGTCCCGCACCCTCTCGATCGACGCGCCGCAAGCGCCCAGCTTCTCCTCCACGCTTTCATAACCCCGATCGAGGTGATAGACGCGCGACACACGGGTTTCACCCTCGGCGCCCAGCGCCGCGAGGATCAGCGACACCGATGCCCGCAGATCCGTCGCCATCACCGGCGCCCCTTTCAGCCGTTCGATGCCGGTGACAGTGGCGGTGCCGCCATGCACCTCGATATGCGCGCCCATGCGCATCAATTCGGGTGCATGCATGAACCGGTTCTCGAAGATGCGCTCTTCCAGGACGCTGACGCCGTCCGCCGTCGCGAGCAACGCCATCATCTGCGCCTGCAGGTCGGTCGGAAATCCGGGGAAAGGCGCCGTCACCACATCCGCGGGGCGCAACCGCTCGGCGCTGCGGCTGACGCGCAGCCCCGTCGGTGTTTCCTCGACCAGCAGCCCGGCCGCCTCGACGGTCTCGATGAACGCCGGAAGCAGGGCACGGCGACCGCCCAGACATTCCACCTCGCCGCCGGCGATGCCGGGCGCCAGCATATAGGTGCCCAGCTCGATGCGATCCACGACAACGGGATGGGTCGCGCCGTGCAGCGCCTCCACCCCCTCGATGGTGATTTCCGGGCTGCCCGCCCCCTCGATCCGTGCGCCCATGCGCACGAGGCATTGCGCCAGGTCCACGATCTCGGGCTCGCGCGCAGCATTGCGGATGACGGTCGTGCCCTTTGCCAGTGTCGCGGCCATGAGCGCGTTCTCCGTCGCCCCGACCGAAATCTGCGGAAACGCGATCTCCGCCCCGGTCAGCCCGGACGGCGCATGCGCGTGCAGATACCCGTCGCGCAGCTCCAGCCGCGCACCGAGCCGCTCCATCGCCATCTGGTGCAGGTCCACCGGCCGCGCGCCGATGGCACAGCCTCCGGGCAGCGACACCACCGCTCTACCGTGCCGCGCCAACAACGGCCCGAGCACAAGGATCGACGCGCGCATGCGGCGCACGATCTCGTAATCCGCGTGGTGCCCCTCGGCACCATGCGAGGACATGGCGAGCACCGCCCCGCCCTGAAGCGCCGAAACCTCGACCCCCAGCGATTGCAGCAAGGCCGTCATGGTGCGGATATCGGAAAGCCGCGGCGCGTTCGTCAGGGTGAGCGGCGCATCGCTGAGCAGGGTCGCCGGCATCAGCGCCAGACAGGCATTCTTGGCGCCGGCGATCGGGATCTGCCCACGCAACTCCCCGCCGCCGCGTACCAGTATCGAATCCATGCGTCGTCCCTTCTATTCCGGTTTGCGCGTGCCGGGCTTGCGCGCCCGTGCCTGCTCCTTGCGGCGGGCGATATTCGCTTTCAGCGCCGCCTTGAGCCGCGTTTCCCGGTCCGATTGCGGCTTTTCTCCGGACTTGGAGGAAGAAGGTGGATCGCTCATGCAGCCTGTCTAGCGCAGGGGCCCGGCAGGGTCCAGATTACGCTTGCGCCATCGGCCGATTGCGTCTATCTGGCGCCCGTCGCTGCCGTAGCTCAGAGGTAGAGCACTCCCTTGGTAAGGGAGAGGTCGAGAGTTCGATTCTCTCCGGCAGCACCACGAAACTGGCCCGGTTCCCCGCGCAAGATGACGTAGATGGCCGCCGGACCGGAGCGCCCTGCCGAAATCACGTGATCGGCCGCCAGCGCCGAGTATCGGCAAGGCAGCCGCCGCTGTCCGACATGATTCACCGTGCGGATCGCCGCGCCCCGGCGCCATCGAAGGCAAGGCGACCCGCCGGAGTCCAGCCAGCGGCGCGGGGCCGGCCTTGAGCGGCGCGCCCGCGCGCCGGACGGCGCCTCCCGCCTTTCGTGCTTTCCTGGCCGGCCCCGGGACGCCGCCTGTCATCGGGCTCACCAATTGTTCATTTGTCGCCGCGACGATCCGCGCTGAAACTGCCCGAACCGGGAAACGGATTGGAAGTCGAAATGCGCAAGGCATTCAGCAGTCTGCCCCTCGGGCTCGTCGTCGCGCTCGCACTGGCCCCGGCCACCGCGGCAGAGGAGTTGCACGGCGAACCGCGCGTGATCGACGGCGTCACCCTGGAGGTCGATGGCCAGCGCCTGCGGCTCTATGGCATCACCGCGCCGAAACCCGGCGACGACTGCATGCTGCGCGGGAACATGCATGATTGCGGCGTCATCGCCGCGAGCCATGTGATGGACATGACCCTGGGCACTCCGGTGACCTGTACGCTGATGCCGGGCGGATCCGGGACCGCACGCTGCAGCGCGGACGGGTATGATCTGTCCTTCGGCATGGTCTATTCGGGGTGGGCGCGCGCCCTGCCCGATGCGCCGGCGCAGCTGCATGACGGCGAGGCACGTGCACGCAGGCAGGGTCATGGCCTGTGGCAAGGGGACTTTCCTGCGCATGTCGATGCCACCGCAGGCGGCCCCGCTGACGGCTGATCCTGCGGACGCGCCCCGCCCGGGCCGCAGGCAGCACTTCGCAGTGAAGCCCCGGATGTGCGCGATCCGACTGCGCCATGAGATCCCGCCGAAACCGATGGACAATCCGCAGGGCAAACGCATATTGGGCGCATGGTGCATGATGCGGATATCCTGATCGTCGGTGGCGGGCTCAACGGATCGGCGCTCGCGCTCGCATTGGCGCCCGCGGGGCTGAAGGTTTGTGTTGTCGACGCGCTGGCGGAGCCGCCGCGACGCGACGCGGCCTTCGATGGCCGGGCTTACGCGCTGGCGCATGCCTCGACTCGGCTGCTCGACGTGCTTGGCCTTTGGGATGACGTCGTGGCGCAGGCGCAGCCGATCCACGAGGTCAAGGCCTGTGACGGCCGGCCGGGCGGCAGGGTCGCCCCCTTCTTCCTGCATTTCCAGGACGCCGAGATCGAAGAGGCGCCGATGGGCCACATGCTCGAAGACCGCTATCTGCGCCGCGCACTCCTCGATGCCATGGCCCGCACTCCGGGGATTACGCATCGGGCAGGCGAAACCGTCACCGGCCAGGAAATCGACGCGCATGGCGCGACGGTGACCCTGTCGGGGAACGAAACGCTCACCGCCCGGCTCCTGGTGGGGTGTGACGGGCGCGCCAGCGCGACAGCGGCACGCGCGGGGATCCGGCGCACCGGCTGGGGCTACGGGCAGACGGCGCTGGTCTGCGCTGTGACGCATGAGCACGCGCATGACGGGATCGCGCATCAGGTGTTTTTTCCGGGCGGGCCGCTGGCGATCCTGCCGTTGCCCGGCCGGCGCAGCTCCATCGTCTGGAGCGAGGATGCAACGCGGGCGCAAGGCATCGCCGCGCTGGACGATGACGCATTCATCGCAACGCTGCGCCCGCGCTTTGGCAGCTTTCTCGGCGAGATCGCGCTGTCGGGCCAACGCTACAGCTATCCGCTCAGCCTGTCGTTGGCGCGTGAGTATGTGGCGCCTCGGCTGGCGCTCGTGGGCGATGCGGCGCATGGCATCCACCCGCTCGCCGGGCAAGGACTCAACCTTGGACTGCGCGACGTCGGGGCGCTGGCGCAGGTAATCGTTGAGGCGGCCCGGCGCGGCGAGGATTTCGCGCGCCTCGACGTGCTCGAACGCTATCAGCGCTGGCGCCGTTTTGACACCACGACCCTGGCGCTGGGCATGGATGCGATGAACCGGCTCTTTTCCAACGACAACCCGGCCTTGCGGCTGGGCCGCGATCTGGGGATGGCAGCGGTTCAGGCACTGCCCGGCTTGCGGCGGCGCTTCATCCGTGAGGCGGCGGGGCTGACCGGCGACATGCCGCGGATGCTGCAGGGGCGCGCGATCTGACGGCCCGAGAGGGCGCGGCCTCACCGCCGCGCCATCCAGTCCAGCGCCCGGCGCAGCGCCGCGCCATAAGGCGGACGCACCGGGCGTCCCGGATCGCCCCACCCCTGCGAGAACACCGCGCGGGCATTGCTGAAGGTCATGAAGCCGTCGCGCCCGTGATACCGCCCCATCCCCGACGCCCCGACCCCGCCGAAAGGCAGGTCTTCCTGCGCGACATGCATCACGACGTCGTTTATCGTGACGCCGCCGCTGACCGTCTGGCGCAGGACCTTCGTCCGCTCGGCCCGGTCGTGTCCGAACCAGTACAGCGCCAGTGGCCGGGGCCCGGCGGCGACATGGGCGATGGCGGCGTCGGTGTCGGACACCCCCAGAACCGGCAGCACCGGGCCGAAGATTTCCTCCTGCATTACCG
>CAZMBT010000091.1:0-7694 GCA_964564395.1 uncultured Alkalilacustris sp. | reverse complement strand
CCGGCGGCGCAGGATCGGCGGCAGGCTGCGATGCGCAGCCGGGAGGCGAAGTCCCGTGAAACGGGCGGTGCGAAGCGCAACCTGGCAGAAGCTGACCCGCCTGCGGCGGCAGCGACGCGTGCGCAATGCCGCGACACTCAGCCTGGTGGTTCTGGGGCCGATGCTGGCGCTGGCGACTTTCATGGCGCTGGGGCCGCTGCGAGAAGGGATCGGCACGCCGTCGCTGCGGATCGTGCTGCTGGCGGATCTGATCTATGTGCTGGTCGTCGCGACGCTGGTGGCGATGCGCATCGCCGGAATGGTGGCGGCGCGTCGGGCGCAATCGGCGGGGTCGCGGCTGCATCTGCGGCTTACGGGGTTGTTCGCGCTGGTGGCGCTGGGTCCGACGGTGCTTGTCGCGGTCTTCGCGGGCATGACGCTCAATGTCGGGCTCGAGGGCTGGTTTTCGGACCGCGTGCGTCAGGTTGTGGGCAATTCGCTCGCCGCCGCCGAAGCCTATGAGCAGGAACATGAGCGCGATCTCGTCGAGGATGCCGAGGTGTTGGCGCGCTATCTCGCAGCGGCGCGCGAGCGGGTCGTGTTCATGGATGACGGCGAGCTGCGGCGCCTGCTCAGCCGCGGGCAGGCACAGATCCAGCGCGGCCTGCGCGAAGCCTTCGTGATCGACGGTGCCGCCGAGATCCGGGCGCGCGGCGAACGCTCCTATCTGTTCGATTTCGACCCGCCCGGCGAGGCCGCGATCGAGCGCGCCCGTGCCGGCGAGACGGTGATCCTGAAGGATCTGGAGCAGAACGCCTTTCGCGCCCTTGTTGGACTCGAGGGGTTTTCCGATCGCCTGCTATATGTATCGCGCAGTGTCGATGGCGACCTGCTCAGTCTGCTCGACGAGACGCAGGAAACAGTGCGGCTCTATCAACAGCTCGAACGTGACCGCGGCCGGCTTCTTTTCGAGTTCGGACTGCTTTATCTGGGCTTTGCGCTGATCCTGATCCTCGCCGCGGTCTGGCTCGGCCTGTGGTTCGCCGAACGGCTGGCGCAGCCCGTGGGGCGCCTGGCCGGGGCCGCGGCGCGCGTCGGCGAGGGCGATCTGGATGTGCAGGTGCGCGAGGAACGCGGCGACGATGAGATCGCCATGCTGGGGCGTGTCTTCAACCAGATGACGCACCAGCTGCGCGGCCAGCGCGAGGCGCTGCTCGAAAACAATCGCCAGATCGAGGCGCGTCGGCGGTTGTTTGATTCCGTGCTGTCCTCGGTGACGGCGGGGGTGATCGGTCTGGATGCGCGCGGCAATGTCGAATTCATCAATCGCTCGGCCGAGGAGCTGCTTGAGACGAAGGCCCGCCAGCTCCACGGGTTGTCCCTGCCGATCGCGGTGCCGGAATTCGGCGGGCTGCTGGAACGCCTGCGCAACAGCCCGCGCGGCGCCGTGCATGAAGAAATCAGGATAAGTCGCAGTGGCAGGCTGGAAAACCTGCTCGTGCGCATGGCAATGCGTCGATCCGGCAGCGGCCAGCTCGAAGGGTATGTCGTTGCCTTCGACGATGTGACCGAGCTTGTGAGCGCGCAGCGCATGGCGGCCTGGGGCGATGTGGCGCGCCGCATCGCGCATGAGATCAAGAATCCGCTCACCCCGATCCAGCTTTCTGCGGAACGCATAAAGCGCAAGTTTCGCAAGGTCCTGAACGAGGAAGACGCCGCTTTGCTCGAACAGCATACCGACGTGATCGTGCGCCAGACGAACGATCTGCGGCGCATCGTGGACGAGTTTTCGCGCTTTGCGCGCATGCCCGAACCGGATCGGCGCAGTCACGACATCGTGCAATTGCTGCGCGACGCCGTGTTGTTGCAGCAGAACGCGCTGAGCGAGGTGCAGTACGAGACCGATCTGCCCGATACGCCGGTGATGCTGGACATTGATGCGACCATGATGTCGCAGGCCTTCACGAACCTTCTCAAGAATGCCGGCGAAGCTACGGAAAGTCTGCAAGAATCGGGTGCTGCGCCGACGGACTACCAGGCGCGGGTGCGCGCCGCGCTGACGCGCGACGAGACCGGCGTGTGCGTGACCGTGGAAGATAACGGGATCGGCCTGCCGCAGGACCGCACGCGGCTGCTCGAACCCTATGTGACGACGCGCGACAAGGGCACGGGGCTCGGGCTGCCGATCGTAAAGAAGATCATCGAGGAGCACGCCGGCACCCTCACGCTGCGCGATGCGGAGCCCTTCGCGCCGGGCGCCCATCGCGGGGCGTGCGTGCAGATCCGGTTGCCCTTGCTCGGAGCGACGGCGCGGCAACAAGGCGAGCAGATCAGTTTGGAGACCGAGACATGAGCGATATCCTGATCGTCGATGACGAACGCGACATCCGAGAGCTGATTTCCGATATCCTGCAGGATGAGGGCTTCGAAACGCGCGTTGCCGCCGACTCCGAAACCTGCATGGCCGAGATCAACGCGTCACCGCCGGCGCTGATCGTGCTCGATATCTGGCTCAAGGACAGCCGCATGGACGGCATCGATATCCTGATGAGCGTCAAGCGCGACAATCCGGATATCCCGGTCGTCATCATCTCGGGGCACGGCAATATCGAGATCGCGGTGGCCGCCATCAAGCAGGGCGCCTACGATTTCATCGAGAAGCCGTTCAACATCGATCAGCTGCTGGTCGTTATCCGGCGCGCCATGGAGGCGTCGCGCCTGCGCAGGGAGAACCAGGAGCTGCGGCGCAACGATGTGACCGCGCATGACATGATCGGCAGCTCGGCGGCGTTCCGTGGGCTGAAGTCGCAGCTCGACAAGCTGACGCGGTCGAATGCGCGCGTCATGCTGAGCGGGCCGGCGGGGTCGGGCAAGGAGGTTGCGGCACGGTATCTGCACGCGCATTCCGCGCGCGCGCAGGCGCCTTTCGTTTCCGTAAGCGCAGCCTCGATCGAGCCCGAGCGCATGGAGGAGGTGCTGTTCGGGCGCGAGAGCCCCGAGCGCGGCGCCGAACCGGGATTGCTGGAGCAGGCGCATGGCGGAGTCGTCTATTTCGACGAGGTGGCGGACATGCCGCCGGGCACGCAATCGAAGATCCTGCGTGTTCTGATCGAGCAGCAGTTCAGCCGCGCGGGCGGGGTGGACAAGGTGCGCGTCGATCTGCGCGTGCTGTCCTCGACGACGCGGGACCTGCAGGCCGAAATCGCCGCCGGCCGGTTCCGGCAGGAGCTGTATGACCGGCTCAACGTGATCCCCGTTCAGGTGCCGTCGCTGGAGGACCGGCGCGACGACATCCCCGAGCTGGCGCAGCATTTCATCGATCTTCTCAACCGCACCCAGGGGTTGGCGCGACGCGATCTGACCGAGGATGCCGAGGCGCTGTTGCAGACCATGTCGTGGCCGGGAAATGTGCGCCAGCTTCGCAACGTGATCGAGCGCGCGCTCATCCTGGGCAATCCGGGCGAGCCGGTTTCCGCGCAGGAGTTGCAGGCCGATCCGGGCGCGGGCGGATCGGACGGGGCGGGCCGCGTGAGCCTGTCGAGCGGTGTGGCCACACTGCCGCTGCGCGAGGCGCGCGAGCTGTTCGAGCGCGAATACCTTCTGACACAGATCAACCGCTTCGGCGGCAACATCAGTCGCACCGCGCATTTCGTGGGGATGGAGCGCTCGGCCCTGCACCGCAAGCTGAAATCGCTCGGCGTGGTGCAGCCCGGCGGGCGCGAGGACCGGCAGGCCGCAGCGGCGGATGGTGCCGAGTGACACAGCGTGCGATTGACCCCCCCGCGGCGCTGTGCCACGCGTATTGCTGTGCGGCGCCGGGCGGCCCGGCGCGGGGGTAGGAACGGACCATGCGGGTCATCATCTGTGGCGCGGGGCAGGTCGGCTGGCAGATCGCACGCCACCTGTCCGGGGAACGCAACGACGTGACCGTTGTGGATTACAGCGCCGATCTGGTGCGCCGCGCGGCCGACGCGCTGGACGTGCGTGGCGTTGTCGGCTTTGCGAGTCATCCCGAGGTGCTCGACAATGCTGGCGCGGGCGACGCCGACATGATCATTGCGGCGACCTATTCCGACGAAGTCAACATGGTGACCTGCCAGGTGGCGCATTCGGTCTTCGGCGTCACCCGCAAGATCGCGCGGCTGCGCGCGCAGAACTACCTCGAGGCCGCGTACTCCGACCTGTTCCGACGCGAGCACATGCCCGTGGACGTCGTCATCAGCCCGGAAAAGGAGGTGGCGAATGCGGCGCTGCAGCGGCTGGCCACCCCGGCCGCCTTCGACATCGAGAACTTCCTCGGCGGGCGGGCGCAGCTGCTCGGCATCGCGCTGGATAACGACTGCCCGGTCGTGGGCACGCCGCTGCGCCAGTTGACCGATCTGTTCTCGACGCTGCGGGCGGTCGTGGTGGGGGTGCGCCGGGACCGCACGCTGTTTGCGCCCGATGCGGGGGATCAGCTCTTTGCCGGCGACAGCATCTATGTGTTCGCGCATGTCGAGGATGTGGAGCGCACGCTGGAGATCTTCGGCAAGACCGCGATGCGGCAGGAGCGGGTCGTCATCATCGGGGCGGGCAATGTCGGGCTCGGCGTGGCGCGGGCGCTGGAGGCGGGGCCACGTCGCACGCGCATCAAGGTCATCGAGAAGGACCGGCGCCGCGCCGAGATCGCCGCCGATGCGCTGGAACGCACCATCGTGCTCAATGGCGACGGGCTGGATGCGGCCTTGCAGGAGGAGGCGGGCATCCGCCGCGCCGATGCGGTGCTGGTGGTGACCGACGACGACAAGACCAACATGCTGGCCTCGGTGCGCGCCAAGTCGGCGGGTTGCGGGCTGGCCATCGCGCTGATCAACGACCCCAGCCTGACACCGCTTCTGGGGCCGCTGGGAATCGATGTCTATGTGAACCCGCGCGCGACCACGGTATCGTCGATCCTGCGCCATGTGCGCCATGGCCGGGTGCGTCAGATCTATTCCATCGGCGATGCCGAGGCCGAGGTGATGGAGGCGCAGGTGCTGTCCAGCTCGCCGATCGCGGGGCAGCGTATCCGCGATATCGATTTTCCCGAGGGCGTGCTGGTCGGCGCGATCATGCGCAAGAACGAGGTGCTGCGCCCGCGCGGCGCCACGTCCATCCTGGAGGGCGATATCATCGTTCTGTTCGCCCTGTCGGCCGATGTGCCCGAGGTGGAGCGCCTGCTGCAGGTCTCCATCGACTATTTCTGAGCGATGCACCGGCTGTTCGATCTGCCGCTCCTGGTCATCCTCATCGGTCTGGGGGCGCTGGCGATGTATCTGCCGGCGGCGCATGCGCTGATCCTGAACGAGCACGCCGTGGCCCGTGCGTTCTTCTACCCGGCCTGCATCATTCTGGTGATGGCGGCGGTGCTGGCGCTCGCGACCTCGCAGTACCGCCCGCGCAACCTCGTGCGCAGCCAGGTCCTGTCGTTGCTGGGAGCTTATGTCGTGCTGCCGGTCGTGCTGGCGGTGCCGATGGTCGAGGCGATGGAGGGGCTGCGCTTCGTCGATGCGTGGTTCGAGATGGTGTCGAGTTTCACCACCACAGGGGCGACGGTTCTGGGCGCCCCGCAGCGGGTGCCCGACAGCGTGCATCTGTGGCGCGGCGTGATTGGCTGGCTCGGAGGGTTCTTCGTGTTGCTCGCGGTCATGGCGTTGTTCATGCCGCATAATCTGGGCGGGTTCGAGGTGGTGTCCGGCGGTCCGCAGCGCCGCCGCCGCGATGGTGGCAGCGCGCGCGTCGGGGCCGAGATCGACGAGGAGGTCGCCGGGCGCCGGCTGGTCGCCGTGACACTGATGCTGGCACCGGCCTATGCGGGTCTGACCGTCGTGCTGGCGATCGGGCTCATCGTTGCGGGGCAAGCGCCGCTCATGGCCGCGATTCTCGCGATGTCGACTCTGTCGACCAGCGGCATCGTCATGGGCGGTGATTCCGCCGTGCAGGCGGGATTGGCGGGCGAGGGGATCATTCTCCTCTTCATGGTGCTGGCGCTGACGCGCAACGCGATGCCCGGGACGGCACAGCCCGGCGCGCTGCGCACGCTGCGCCGCGATCCCGAGCTGGGGTTTGCGATCTGGCTTGTCCTGCTGGTCGGGCTCATGCTGTTCGCGCGTCATTTCATCGGCGCGCTGACGCAGGAGGGCGAGGTGGAGCTGCCGGCGGCCCTGCGGGTGCTGTGGGGCAGCATCTTTACCGCGGCGTCCTTCCTGACGACCACCGGCTTTGCGTCGGCGGAGTGGTCCGCGGCGCAGGCCTGGTCGGGGCTTGGCCCGGCGGGGCTGGGGCTGGCGGGGCTCGCCCTGGTTGGTGGCGGCGTGGCGACGACCGCGGGCGGGCTCAAGCTCTTGCGGGTGTTCGCGCTCTACCGGCATGGCGCGCGCGAGGCGGAACGGCTGATCTACCCCTCTTCGGTGGCAGGCCGTGGGCACCGGGCGCGGCGCCTGCGCCGGGCGGGGGCGGTGGCGGCGTGGGTGTATTTCATGCTTTTCGTGATGACACTGGTTGTCGTGATGGCGCTTCTTACGGTTTTCGGCCTCAGCTTCGAGACCGCGCTGATCCTGTCGATCTCGGCTGTCACGACCACCGGCCCGTTGGCCACCTTCGCGATGGAGGCGCCCATTCCCCTTGCCGCCTTGTCGGATACAGTGAAGGTGGTACTGGCCCTTGCGATGGTGGCCGGACGTGTCGAACTGCTGGCGCTGATCGCGCTCGCGCTGCCCGAAAACTGGCGCGGCTGACCCGGGGCGCGGGGCGCGGGTGGATGCGCGCGCTGGGCGCGACGCCATCGAACCGCGCCCTTTGGTAGGGGTGCGTTGATTGGGGGTGGAATCACGCGCCCGGGCGCTTCATACTCGCGCCCGAGGTGGCCCCTTGCCGGCGCGCTTCGAGGCGGCCGGAAACTCAGATGCGACAAGAAGAAGGCAGACCAATGGCCAGCGACAAGCAGAATTTGCAGGATGCATTTCTCAATCATGTCAGAAAGAACAAGGTTCCGGTTACGGTGTTCCTGATCAATGGTGTCAAGCTGCAGGGCGTGATCACCTGGTTTGACAATTTCTGCGTGCTTTTGCGGCGGGACGGGCAATCGCAGCTTGTCTACAAGCACGCCATTTCCACGATCATGCCGGGGCAGTCGATCACGCTGTACGAAGGCGACGATTGAGCGCGTCGATGGTCGAGGTCAGCGATCTCTCGGGTGAGGGCGGTGGCCGGGCGACGCGCGCATTGGTGCTGCATCCGGATGTGCGCGACGCACCGGCCGAGCGCGGCTCCGCGCGCGCGCTCGAGCAGCGCGACCCCGAACGCGCGCTCGACGAGGCGGTGGCACTGGCTGCGGCGCTGCCCAGGCTCGAGATCGTGGGAGCGCAGGTCGTCCGGCTGGCGCGCGTGCATCCGGGCAAGCTGTTCGGGGCCGGCAAGGTCGATGAGATCCGTGCGATCGTGCAGACCGACGAGATCGATCTCGTGCTGGTGGATGGCCCTGTCTCACCGGTGCAGCAACGCAATCTGGAGCGTGCCTGGGACACCAAGGTGCTGGACCGGACCGGGTTGATTCTGGAGATTTTCGCCGAGCGCGCGCAGACCCGTGAGGGCGAACTGCAGGTCGAGCTCGCCGCGCTGAGCTATCAGCGCACGCGGCTGGTGCGCGCCTGGACCCATCTGGAGCGGCAGCGCGGCGGGCTGGGCTTTGTCGGCGG
>CAZMBT010000090.1:0-7746 GCA_964564395.1 uncultured Alkalilacustris sp. | reverse complement strand
GTCGGCCCGGACAAGGTGGTGGATGTGCAGGCGCTGGCCGGGGACAGCGTGGACAACATCCCCGGCGCGCCGGGGATCGGGCCGAAGATCGCGGCACAGCTGATCCGCGATTACGGCGATCTCGACAGCCTTCTGGAGCAGGCGGAAACGATCCGCCAGCCCAAGCGCCGGCAGACCCTGCTCGATCACGCGGATCAGATCCGGCTGTCGCGCGATCTCGTGCGGCTCGATGACGAGATGCCGCTGGACCTGGATCTGGAGTCACTGGAGGTGCGGGAGGTCGAGCCGGAACAATTGATGACCTTCCTGGCGCAGATGGAGTTTCGCACCCTGTCGAAGCGTGCGGCGGACAAGCTCGGGGTGGAGGCGCCGGTGATCCGCGAGATCGCCGAGCCCGCCGATACGGATGACGGTGCCACCACCGCCAACGACGCGCTGGATGCGACGTTCGATCACGAGGCCTATGAATGCGTGCGCGATACCGACACGCTCAAGCGCTGGATCGCGCGGATCGAGGCGCTGGGATATGTCGCCGTGGATACCGAGACGACGGGCCTCGACGAGATGCGCGCTGAACTGGTCGGTGTGTCGCTGGCCACGGCGCCGGGCGAGGCCTGTTATGTGCCGCTCGAACACAGGACCGGCGACGGCGATCTGTTCAGCGATACCGCGCGCATCGAGGGGCAGATACCGCGCGATACCGCGCTCGGGCTGCTGCGGCCGGTTCTCGAGGACGCCGCGATCCTGAAGATCGGGCAGAACATGAAATACGACGCGAAGGTCCTCGCGCGCTGCGGTATCACGGTCGCACCCATCGATGACACGATGCTGATGTCGTATGCGATGCATGCCGGGCTGCACGGGCACGGCATGGACAAGCTGTCGGAGGAGTATCTCGGCCACACGCCGCTGCCGATCAAGCCGCTGCTGGGCAGCGGCAAGACAGCGATCACCTTCGACCGTGTTCCCATCGAGAAGGCGACCCCCTATGCGGCCGAGGACGCCGATGTGACCTACCGTCTGTGGCGGAGCCTGCGCCCGCGTCTGCACAGCGCGCGGGTGACCGCCGTTTACGAGACGATGGAGCGCCCGCTGGTGCCGGTGCTGCGCGACATGGAACTGGCCGGGGTGAAGGTGGACCGCGCGGCGCTGTCGCGCATGTCCGACCGGTTTTCGCAGACCATGGTCGGGCTGGAGGAGGAGATTCACGCGCTGGCCGGTGAGCGGTTCAATGTCGGCTCGCCCAAGCAGCTCGGTGAAATCCTGTTCGACAAGATGGGACTGCAGGGCGGCAAACGCGGCAAGGCCGGGGCCTATGCGACCGGGGCGGACGTGCTGGAGGATCTGGCCGCCGAGGGGCACGACCTGCCGGCGCGGGTGCTGGACTGGCGTCAGCTTTCCAAGCTCAAATCCACCTATACCGATGCGCTGCAGGATCACATCAACCCGTCCACGGGGCGCGTGCACACCTCCTATGTAATCTCGGGCGCGGCCACCGGGCGCCTCGCCTCGACCGATCCGAACCTGCAGAACATCCCGGTGCGCAGCGAGGAGGGGCGGCGCATCCGCGAGGCATTCGTGGCCGATGAGGGCATGCAGCTGGTGTCGCTTGATTACAGTCAGATCGAGCTGCGCATCCTGGCCCATGTGGCCGGGATCGATACGCTCAAGCAGGCCTTCCGCGACGGACAGGATATTCACGCCATGACCGCAAGCGAGGTCTTCGGCGTCCCACTTGACAGGATGGATGCGGCCACCCGCCGACAGGCGAAGGCGATCAATTTCGGAGTGATCTACGGCATCTCGGCCTTCGGGCTGGCGCGCAACCTGCGCATCCCGCGCAGCGATGCACAGGCCTTCATCGACGCCTATTTCGAACGGTTCCCGGGAATCCGCGCCTATATGGACGACACTGTGGCCTTCGCGAAGGAGCACGGCTTCGTGCAGACCCTGTTCGGCCGGCGCATCCACACCCCCGAGATCAACGCCAAGGGACCCGGCGCGGGATTCGCCCGCCGCGCGGCGATCAACGCGCCGATCCAGGGCAGCGCCGCCGACATCATCCGGCGCGCGATGGTGCGCGTGCCCGCTGCAATCGCGGATCTGCCGGCGCGCATGCTGCTGCAGGTGCATGACGAGCTGATCTTCGAGGTCGCCTCGGAGGCGGTTGATGAGCTTGTGGCGCGGGTGCGCGATGTGATGGTGGCCGCGCCCGAGCCGGTACTGCGCCTTTCCGTGCCTCTGGTGGCGGACTCGGGCGTCGGGGCGAATTGGGCCGAAGCGCATTGAGCCGCACGGCCGCCCGCGCCGACACCCGGCGCGGGCGGCCGTGATGCCGGCATGCCCATGCGGTCGCGGGCCGCGCCTGCGCTTGACGCCTCGGCGCCCTGCCACTAACGCCGCGCAAGCTGCGGGCCGCATCCCGGCCCGAAACCGCGAGGATACAATCGATGCCGACCTACACCGCGCTGACAACGCTGCCCGACGGGGCTGACGCCGAGGCGCTGGCCGCCGCGATGGAAGACATGACGCCGGCTCCGACGGGGGTTGGCGTCTTCGAGATGGAGGATGGGTCGGGGTTGTGGGAGGTCGGCGCCTATTTCGACGCGCGGCCGGCCGAGTCGGCGCTCGCGCTGCTTGCGGCGGCGTATGGTGCGCATGGGTTCGCGATCTCCGAATTGCCGGAAATCGACTGGGTCGCCAAGGTTCGCCGCGAATTGTCCCCGGTCGAGGCGGGACGCTTTTTCGTTTATGGCAGCCACGATGCCGACAAGGTTCCGAGCGATCGCGTCGCGCTGCTGATCGAGGCGCAGATGGCCTTCGGCACCGGGCATCACGGCACCACGCTGGGCTGCTTGCGCGCGTTCGAGCGGCTGCTGCAATCCGGCTGGCGCGGGCATGATGTGCTTGATCTGGGCTGCGGGACGGCAGTGCTGGCGATGGCTGCGGCGCGGGTCCTGGACGCCAGGGTCATGGCCAGCGACATCGATGAAGTCGCGGTTGAGGTCGCCGAGGCGAATCTTGCCGCCAACGGGTTGTCGGGGCGCGTGTCGGTCGTTCAGGCGTCGGGATTCGACCATCCGGGCTTGGACGCTGCGGCGCCCTTCGATCTGGTCTTCGGAAACATCCTGAAGGGGCCGCTTCTGGAACTCGCACCGCAGATGGCGCGCCATGTCACGCCGGGCGGTCATGCGATCCTGTCGGGGCTGCTGACCAGCCAGGCGGCGGAGATCCTGGAAGCCTACACGGCCTGCGGTTTTGCGCAGGCTGCGCGCGAGGACATCGGGGAATGGACAACTTTGACGCTGATCCGCGGCGATTGAACGCGCCGTGGCGCGAGGCCCGCGGTGATCGCGCCGAGGGGCGGACCATGCGAAAGCGTTCCGGGAGCAACGGATTCTTGATCTGGCAGGCAGTACGCGGAGCGGTTGCGCTGGATCGGGTTGCCCCGATCGCGGTGATTCGCGTCACATGGCGATGGCTGGTCCGGTGCTGTCTGCTGATATCGGTGCTGGCGCTCGCAGGCTGCGCGGACCGTCCCATGCCGGCGGCACCGGGCGGGGAATCGTTGCGCGACGGGCCGGCCGTGCCGATGCAGCTATGGCGAGCCGATGCGCAGGAGGAAGCGGTCATCCTCGCGCTGCATGGATTTGGCGACTCCGGCGCGCTGACCTTTCCGGGCGCCGCCGCAGCCTGGAATGCGCGCGGGATCACGGTGTATGCACCGGACCAGCGCGGGTTCGGTGCGAGCGTGACGCGCAAGCGCTGGCCGGGCAGCGCGGCGCTGATATCGGATGCCATTGCCCTGAGCCGCGAGATCCGCCGGCGCCATCCGTCGGTTCCCTTGGTGGTGGTCGGGCACTCGATGGGCGCGGCCGTGGCGTTGGCGGCGGCGCGCGAGGGGCTCGACGCGGATGCTCTGGTCCTGGCGGCGCCCGCCATAACCGGAGGCGGCGAGATCGACCCGTTCAGCCGTGCCGGTGCCTGGACGTTGTCGATGTTCCTGCCCGATCGGCGCTGGTCTGCCGAGCGGGTCATCGATGTGCGCCCGTCCGACAATGTGGTGGCCATGCGACTTGTCAGCAGGGATCCGCGGCATTTCGCCACCCCGTCGAGCCGAGAGCTTTATGGCCTCCTGCGGCTGATGGACCGGGCGGCGGCTGCAGCGCCCCAAGTCGATCTGCCCGTCATCACCCTGATGGGCAAGAAGGATGGCTTTCTGAATCCGGCACGCGTCAGGCGCGCGCATGAGACGATTGCCGGCGCGGGCGCCTTCATCTTTTACGAGGAAGGGTGGCACTGGCTCTTTCGGGATCTGCAGGCTGCGCGGGTGTGGGGCGATGTCGGGGATTTCGTGCTCGCGCAGCGTGCAAGACCGTAGCAGAGAGGCGCATGTTCATGCTATGTTGAGTTTCCGTTCCCAAGGCAAGACGTCATGACCGAATCACCTGAAGCCAAGAATGGCGGTGCGGCCCCTCGCGGCGCCATCACCCTGCGCAAGCCCGACACCGAAGACGGGGCCGAGATATGGCAGCTCATCCGCGACTGCGCACCGCTCGATCAGAATTCGATGTATCTGAATTTGCTGCAGTGCGACCATTTCGCCGATACCTGCGTGATCGCCGAGCTGGACGGGGAAATCGTGGGCTGGGTGTCTGGCTATATCGTGCCGTCCGAGCCGGACACGCTTTTCATCTGGCAGGTTGCCGTCAGCAAGGCAGCACGTGGCCATGGACTGGCCCGCCGCATGCTTGACGAGATCCTGTCGCGCGAGGTTTGTGCGGATGTGACGCGGTTGCAGACCACGATCACCCGCGACAACGACGCCAGCTGGGCACTTTTCCGGTCCTTTGCCGAGCGGATGGACGCGGACCTGGAACATGATGCCCATTTCGAGAGCGACGCCCATTTCGAGGGGCGGCATGCGACCGAATACATGCTCACGATCTCGGATTTCGAAGCCGCGACAGCGACGGCCGAGGGTGATGTCACGTCGTAACGGGATGCTTTCGCCCGACAGCATGACTGTGGGACATGCGTCGCACGTGCAAGGTTTTGTGCAAGGCGGGTGGTGCATGACGCTTGCATGTCGCCGCGGCGCGGGGCTTAGTGCGAACCGAGGCGCCGATCATTGAGCGTTCAATCCAGGGACACCCGCGAGAGCCGGTGAGAACCAACTTGAAAGATACTGACACCAAGGCCGCAGGGGCGCTGATCGCAATCGGCGGCGCCGAAGACAGGACAGCAAGGTCGTCGATCCTGCGCCGAGTTCTGAGCTATGTGTCACGCGATGATTGCGAAGTCGCCCTGATCACCGCTGCGAGCAGCGTGCCCGAGGACGTTTTCGCGGAGTATGACAAGGCTTTCCGGGAGCTTGGCGCATCCGCCGTGCATCATCTGGATATCCGTACCCGCGAGGATGCCCGCGATGCGCAGAAGCTGGCGTTGCTGGATCGCTGTGGCCTGATCTTCATGAGCGGTGGCGATCAGCTGCGGCTGACCAACCTTCTCGGGGGATCGCCGCTTCTGGAGCGCATGCGCAGCCGCCGCACAGAGGGTGCCGTGCTTGCGGGTACCAGCGCCGGCGCGGCGGCGATGTCGGCAACGATGATCTATAACGGCGCCGCGGCGGATGCGCTGCGCAAGGGCGCCGTGAAGATGAGCGCCGGTCTCGCCCTCGTCGAAGGGGTGGTGATCGACAGCCATTTCCTGGAGCGCGGCCGTTTCACCAGGCTCATGGAGGTCGGTGCCACCAATCCCGAATATGTCGGGGTGGGCATCGGCGAGGATGCGGCGGTGATCGTGCATCCGGGGCCGGTCCTCGAGGCTGTAGGCAACGGGCACATCATCGTCGTGGACAGCAATGAACTGGGCCGATCCAACGTTGCCGATCTCGAGGACGGCGAACCTGTCGCGCTTGAGCATGTTGTCATGCATGCCCTGACCAGTGGCTACGGATACGATGTCCGGTCACGCAAGTTTCTGAATTACGGGACGGAATTTGCAGAACTTTGACCCGTAGCGAAGGTGTGCTAGCGTCAATCGCATGAAAATTCTTGAGCACAGGGCCCTGCGCGGACCCAATTACTACAGCCGCTATCTGACAATCTACATGCGGCTGGATATCGAGGAACTGGAACACCGCACCAGCGATATGGTCCCCGGTTTCGCCGAAACGCTGCAAGCAGCGATGCCCGGCATCTACGGGCACAGATGCTCCGTCGGCGCCCCCGGGGGCTTTCTGCAGCGGGTCAATCGGGGCACATATGCCGGGCATGTCGTCGAGCATGTCGCGATCGAGCTGCAGAACATGATCGGCTTCTCGGTCGGTTACGGAAAGACCGTCGACAGCTACGATGCGGGCATCTACAACGTCGTCTACCGCTACCGCGACGAGGCCTGCGGCCTGGCCGCGGGTGTCGAGGCGGTGGCGCTGGTGCAGGCGCTGTTCGATGGCGCCGCGGCGGATGATCTGGACATGCCCGCGATCATCGATCGGCTCAAGGCCGTGCGGGACGCGAACATGCTCGGCCCGTCCACAGGGGCGATCGTCGAGGCAGCGACGGCGCGCGGCATCCCGCATTATCGCCTGACCGAGGATACCAGCTATATCCAGCTGGGCCAGGGCGTGCGTCAGCAACGCTTTCAGGCGACGGTGACGAACCGCACCAATCTTCTGGGTTACACCATCGCCGACGACAAGGACTGGACCAAGCAGATCCTCGGCGATGCGGGCATCCCCGTGCCGCAGGGGCTCATCTGCCATGATTGGGATGGCGTGCAGGCCGCCGCCGACAGTATCGGATATCCGGTGGTCACCAAGCCGCTGTCGGGGAATCACGGCCGCGGCGTGACGACGGATATCACCACCTCGCAGGAGCTGCGCGCCGGCTATGAGGCGGCGTTGCGGCACCACGATTCCGTGGTGGTGGAGCAGTACGTCCGCGGTGAGGATCATCGCCTTCTGGTCATCGACGGGAACCTGATCGCGGCTGCGCGCCGCAGGCCGGCGCATGTCATCGGTGACGGCGTGAAAAGCCTGCGCCAGTTGATCGCCGAAGAGAACGAGGACCCGCGTCGCGGCGTCGGGCACGAGAATCTGCTCACGCAGATCCATGTCGACGAGCAGACCGAGCGGCTGGTCGAGCAGGCAGGACTGACCTTCGAGTCCGTGATCCCCGAGGGCGAGATCGTCTGGCTCAAGAGCACGGCCAACATGTCCACCGGTGGCACGGCGACGGATCTGACGGATGACGTCCATCCCGAGGTCAAGTATGCGGCCGAACGCATCGCGCGACTCATCGGGCTCGACATCATCGGGATCGACCTGCTGGCGGAGACGCTCACGAAACCGCTCGAGGAACAATCCGCCGGCGTCGTCGAGGTCAATGCCGGCCCCGGCTTTCGCATGCACATGGCGCCGACGCACGGTACCGGTCGGCCGGTTGGCCAGGCCGTCATCGACATGCTGTTTCCGGACCCGGCGGATAACGGGCGCATTCCCATCACCGCCATTACCGGGACCAACGGCAAGACCACGACCACCCGGCTCGTCTCGCACCTGCTGCGGACCGCGGGGCGCCAGGTCGGCATGGGTTGCACCGGAACCATCGAGATTGACAACCATGTCGTGATGCGGGGCGACTATTCCGGGCCGGCGGCGGCGGGCGTCGTGCTGCGCGAACCCACGGTCGAACATGCTGTGCTGGAGGTGGCGCGCGGCGGCATCATGCGCCGCGGCCTGGG
>CAZMBT010000089.1:0-7771 GCA_964564395.1 uncultured Alkalilacustris sp. | reverse complement strand
TCCTTGGTCTTGAGGCCGGCGCTCTTCGTCTCCTCGCGGATGATGTCCATGCACAATTCGACGCATTCATCGCAGATGAACACGGTCGGCCCCGCGATCAGCTTGCGCACCTCGTGCTGGCTCTTGCCACAGAATGAGCAGTAGAGCGTATTCTTGCTGTCACTGCCGGAGTTGTTCGCCATGTCTTACCTCTGCGGCTTTTCCGAGTGCCCGGCCGGGACGATCCCCGATCCGGTACGTCCATAATGTCCGAGCCTAGGACAGCGCGGCACCCCGGACAATGTCAAATTGCACGCCTCACCGTGATCGGCTGCAGCCGTGCCGGGGCGGCGCTCACTCCGTCTTGCCACTGTCGCCCTCAAGGGCGGCGCGGCTCTTCACGATATCGTCGATCAGACCCCACTCCTTGGCATTTTCGGGTGTCATGAAATTGTCGCGCTCCAACGCGGCTTCCACGGTTTCCAGGTTCTGGCCGGTGTGATGCATGTAGATCCGGTTCAACCGATCCTTCAACTCCATGATTTCCTTGGCATGGATCGCGATATCCGTCGCCTGGCCCTGAAACCCGCCAAGCGGCTGATGAACCATGATCCGCGCATTCGGCAACGCGAACCGCATGTCCTTGGCGCCCGCCGTCAGCAGCAGCGACCCCATCGACGCCGCCTGACCGACGACCAGCGTCGACACCGCCGGGCGTATGTACTGCATCGTGTCGTAGATCGACAGCCCCGACGTCACCACCCCGCCCGGCGAGTTGATGTACATCGAGATTTCCTTGGTGGGATTCTCGGCCTCCAGGTGCAGAAGCTGCGCCACGATCAGGCTTGACATGCCATCATGCACCGGCCCCGTGACGAAGATGATGCGCTCCTTGAGAAGGCGCGAGAAGATGTCATAGGCGCGCTCGCCACGGCTGGTCTGTTCGACCACCATCGGGACGAGGGTGTTCATGTAGGTGTCGATGGGATCTGTCATGTGACCTTGGCCTGCTCTTGCGCTAGGGATATGTATTCGCCGGTGGCTGACAGAGTCTTAGTGCCGCGGACCAACCCCTGCAAGGGGCGGCCCGTCGATCCGGCCGCCCCGATGCGACATGGGGATGATGCTCTGCAATGCAAGCGCGGGGCGCCTCAGATCTGCTTTTCCGGCATCTGCACACGCAGCCCGTCGAGATCGTCCGAGACCTTGAGCTGGCAGGTCAGCCGCGAACGCAAAGGGTCAGGCTCGTAGGCGAAATCGAGCATGTCTTCCTCCATCGCGTCCCGCGGGGGGAGCTTTTCCACCCAGGACGGATCGACATAGACATGACAGGTGGAGCACGCGCACGCACCGCCGCAATCGGCCTCGATACCCGGAATCCCGTTGTCGCGCGCGCCCTCCATCACGGTCAGCCCGTTGGGCACATCGACGACATGTTCCTTGCCGCCCCATTCCACATAGGTGATCTTCGCCATTGTGTCCTCTTGTTGTGCGTGCTCCGTCGGTCCCGGCACATAGGCCAGATGCGCCCCGATTGCCAGAGCGGCACTGCCACGGATGACGCGCCGCGCGGGCTGCCGCATGCCGCCCGTGCACCCCTTACATCGCGCGCGTCGTTGGGGCATAACCGCTGGCGACGACCCAGCAAGGAGTCCCTCATGCACGACATTCGCGCCATCCGCGACGCTCCCGAGGCATTCGACGCGGCGTTGGCCCGACGCGGCCTGCCGGCCCTCGCCAACGACATCCTGGCGATCGATGTGGCGCGGCGGGCGAAGATCCACGCCGCCGAGGAAGCCCGGGCGGCGCAGAACGCGGCCTCAAGGCAGGTGGGTGCGGCCAAGGCATCCGGCGATGACGGCGAGTTCGAGCGCCTGCGCGCCCTGGTGGCCGACAAGAAGGCCGAGGTCGCGCGGCTGGAAGACGAAGCCCGCGCCGAGGATGCCCGGCTCGAGGAACAGCTGATGGGCATCCCCAACCTGCCCATGGCGGATGTGCCCGACGGCGCGGACGAGCACGACAATGTCGAGATCCGGCGCCACGGCACGCCGCCGGTGTTCGACTTCGCCGCGCGCGAGCATTTCGAACTCCCGGCCGTGGAGGCCGGATTCGACTTCGCTGCCGCCGCGCGGCTGTCGGGCGCGCGCTTTACGGTGATGCGCGGCGTGGTGGCACGCCTTCACCGCGCTCTTGCCCAGTTCATGCTGGATGTGCACATCAACGACAACGGGCTGATCGAAACCGCCACACCGGTGCTGGTGCGCGACACGGCCATGTACGGAACCGGTCAGCTGCCCAAGTTCGGCGATGACAGCTACCGCACCACCGATGGATGGTGGCTGATCCCGACTTCCGAGGTCACGCTGACCAATCTTGTCGCCGACCAGGTCCTGGACGATGCGTCCCTGCCTCTGCGCATGGCGGCGCATACGCTTTGCTTTCGCTCCGAAGCCGGCGCGGCGGGCAAGGACACCGCGGGCATGCTGCGCCAGCATCAGTTCGAGAAGGTCGAGATGGTGTCGATTACCCGGCCCGAGGACAGCGAAGCCGAGCACGCCCGCATGACCCGCTGTGCCGAAGACATCCTCGAGCGGCTCGGCCTGCCCTACCGCACGGTTGTCCTGTGCACGGGCGACATGGGCTTCGGCGCGCGCCGCACGCATGACATCGAGGTCTGGCTGCCCGGCCAGGGTCGCTACCGCGAGATCAGCTCGGTCTCGACCTGTGGCGACTTCCAGGCAAGACGCATGAATGCCCGCTATCGCCCCGAGGGCGGCAAGCCCGCCTTCGTGCACACGCTCAACGGATCCGGGCTCGCGGTGGGGCGCGCCCTGATCGCGGTGGTCGAGAACGGGCAGACCGCCGATGGCGGAGTGACCCTGCCGCCGGCGCTGAGCCCCTATCTGAACGGCGCAGCGCGGATCACGCCGGAGGGCACGCTTGACTGACTCGGACACACAGGCACTTTCACGGCGCTGGGGCGGCAAGCGCGCCAAGGCGATCCTCGTGCTCGTCGCGGCGCTGGTCTTCGCGGCGTCACCGCTTGTGACAGACGGTTTTCGCGGCTTCGATCCGGCGCTGTTTCCGGTGCCGCAGGACGCGCCGCCGGTGCAACCGGCCGGATACGCCTTCGCGATCTGGGGGCTGATCTATCTCTGGCTTGTCGTGCATGCAGCCTACGGGCTGGCGCGGCGGGCGGACGCCGCCGATTGGGATGTCGGGCGCTGGCCGCTCTTCATCAGCTTGGGGCTGGGTGCCGGCTGGATACCGGCGGCGAATGTCAGCGCACCGCTGGCGACGGTGATGATCTGGCTGATGCTCGCGGGCGCGCTCACCGCGCTTCTGGCCAGCCCGCAACGCGACCGCGCCCTGGCACAGGCGCCGCTCGCCATCTATGCGGGGTGGTTGACGGCGGCCAGCTGGGTTTCCATCGGGCTGATGCTGGCGGGATACGGCGTGACCGGCGAGACGGCCGCCGCCGTGATGTCGCTGATCGGGGCGACGGTCATGGCGATAGCGCTGCAGTGGCGCCTCGGCCGGGCGCCGGAATATGCGCTCACCCTGATATGGGCGCTGATCGCGGTGGCGGTGGCGAACCTGCGCGAGGAGACCGCGGTGCTGCTGCTTGCCCTGGCGGGTGCGGGCGCGATCGCGGTTGCGGGCTGGCGCACGGCAAAACCCGCCGCACCCTAGCGGGGCGGGCCTGACCCGCCGCCTCAGCCGGCGGGCATGCGCGTTTCGACCATCTCTGCCAGCCAGGAACAGCCAGCCGGGATGGCGTCGTCGTCGAAATTGTATTTCGGATGATGCACCGACGCGGTGTTGCCATTGCCCAGCAGGATATAGGCGCCGGGACGCTCCTGCAGCATGTAGGCGAAATCCTCGCCCCCCATCACCAGCGGCGCGTCAGCGCATCCGCCGGACACCTTGCGCGCCACGTCGGCGGCGAAATCCGTCTCGGCATCCGTGTTCACCATCACGGGATAGCCGCGGTGATAGTCGATTCGCGCCTCTGCGCCGAAGGCGCGGGCAGTCGTCTCGACGATCTGGCGGAACCGGTCTTCCGCCAGGTCGCGCACCTCCTCCTCAAGCGTGCGCACCGTACCGCGCAGGCGGACATGCTGCGGGATCACGTTATGGGCTTCGGACTCGGTGCGAAACGAGGTCACGGACACGACCGCCTGCTTGGTCGGGTCCACATTCCGGCTGGCGATCGACTGCAGCGCCACGATGATGTGGCTGGCCACCAGGGTGGTGTCGACGGTCTCGTGCGGTTTGGCGGCGTGGCCGCCCAGCCCCTCGACATCGACGGTGAACTGATCGGCCGCGGCAAAAAAGGCGCCCGGTCGAATCGCGAACTGGCCGACCGGCACGCCGGGCCAGTTGTGCAGGCCGTACACTTCCTGAATGGCGAAGCGCTCCATCAGCCCGTCGTCGCACATCTCCTTGCCCCCGGCGCCGCCCTCCTCGGCGGGCTGGAAGATCACCACGGCAGTCCCGTCGAAATTGCGTGTTTCGGCCAGGTACTTGGCCGCGCCCAGCAACATCGCGGTGTGGCCGTCATGCCCGCAGGCGTGCATCACCCCGTCATGCCTGGAGGCGTAGTCCAGCCCCGTCGCTTCATGGATCGGCAACGCATCCATGTCGGCGCGCAACCCGACGACGCGCCCCGCGCTGTCCGTACGCCCACGGATCACCCCGACGACACCGACGCGACCGATCCCGGTTACGACATCGTCGCAGCCGAAGGCCCGCAGCTTGTCGGCCACGACACCTGCGGTCCGATGCGTTTCGTAAAGCAGTTCCGGATGCGCGTGAAAGTCGCGTCGCCACTCGGTGATCTCTGGGGCAAGCTGCGCGAGGCGGTTCTTGACAGGCATGGCTGTGTCCACTCCTAGATAATCAGGCGGGATGAGCCGGACACGACCCGACAGGCGCTGTGCCCGCATGTCGCTCCGGGACAAGTACGGGGCCGACAGTGCGGCGCAACGGACATCAGGTCAATAGCCCGCGCCGGGCGGTCACACCTTCCGCAAAGATGAGAATCCCTGTTGCCCGAACGCCGAAACTTGTTATCACTAGGCGGCGAATTGCCGATGCGGGCGTGCCTTGGGGATCGCGCGTAAAGTCGCCGGTCGCTGCGTCTCGGTAAAAAAAACAAATATAGATCAACAGGATGGGACACGCATGCCCGACGGGGGTCAACCGGTTCTGGACGTACGCGACCTGAAGACCGTTTTTCACACGCGCGGGGGCGAAGTCCACGCGGTCAACGATGTGAGCTTCGAGCTGCGCCCGGGTGAGCTTCTCGGCGTTGTGGGCGAGAGCGGCTCGGGCAAGTCCGTGACGATGATGTCGCTTCTGGGCCTGTTGCCCACCCCCCCGGCCGAGATGCGCGGTGGCGAGGTCATGTTCGGCGGGCGCGACCTGCTCAAGGTCGGGCCGCGGCAGCTGCGCTCCACCCGCGGGCGCGAGATCGGCTTCATCTTCCAGGACCCGATGACCTCGCTGAACCCGGTGTTCACCGTCGGCTTCCAGATCATGGAACCCCTGCGCAAGCATATGAAGATGGATCGGGCCCGCGCGCGGGTACGCGCTGCAGAACTCCTGGAACTTGTCGGGATTCCGGACGCGACGCGCCGGCTCAAGGATTTTCCGCATCAGTTTTCGGGCGGCATGCGCCAGCGCGTGATGATCGCCATGGCGCTTGCCTGCGATCCGAAGGTGCTGATCGCGGATGAGCCGACGACCGCGCTCGACGTGACCATCCAGGCACAGATCATCGAGCTGGTGCGCGACCTGCGTCAGAAGCTGGGCATGGCGATCATCTGGATCACGCATGACCTTGGCGTCATCGCCGGCATCGCCGACCGGGTGATGGTGATGTATGGTGGTCAGGTCGTGGAGCATGCCCCCGTGCGCGAGCTGTTCTCGAACCCGCAGCATCCCTATACGCGCGCGCTTCTGGAAACCGTGCCCAGCGTGCGCGGCGACCGCGCGCCCAAGCTGCGGGTGATCGAGGGGCAGCCGCCGATCCTGAGAGCGCCACCTGCGGACTGCCCGTTCCGGGCACGCTGCGGGCACGCATTCGACCGCTGCGCGAAGGAGAATCCGAGGCGCTACCCGCTTGGAAACAGGCATGACGTCGCATGTTTCTGGGACCCGGAGACGGGAGGCCCGCGCAATGCATGAAACCGGTATCTTCCCGCAGACGGAGCAGGCGGCGCGCGCGGGCGGCAAGCGGCCCCTGGTGCAGGTGCGCGGGCTGAAGATGTATTTCCCCGTCTACGCCGGCTTCCTGCGGCGCCATGTCGGCGATGTGAAGGCGGTCGACGATGTGAGCTTCGACATCCATGAGGGCGAGACCCTCGGGATCGTCGGGGAGTCGGGGTGCGGCAAGTCCACCTGCGGTCGCGCGGTGCTGCGCCTTTACGATATCACGGCCGGATCGGTGCATGTGGACGGCGTGGATGTCGGCAAGCTCGGGGCCAGTGAACTGCGCCGCACGCGGCCGAAGATGCAGATGGTGTTTCAGGATCCGCAGGCCTGTCTGAACCCGCGCATGACGGTCGCCGCCATCATCGGCGAGCCGCTCGACGAGCACACCGCCTGGTCGAAGCAACGCAAGCTCGAACGGATCTACGAACTGATGGATGCCGTCGGGTTGAACCGCAATTTCGCCAACCGCTATCCGCATGAATTCTCGGGCGGGCAGCGCCAGCGCATCGGCATCGCCCGCGCCCTGGCGCTCAACCCGAAATTCATCGTCTGCGATGAGCCGATCGCCGCGCTCGACGTGTCGATTCAGGCGCAGGTGGTCAACCTGCTGGAGGAGCTGCAGGAGCGCTTCGGCCTGACCTACATGTTCATCAGCCACGATCTGAGCATGGTCCGCCACATCGCGACGCGCGTCGGGGTGATGTATCTGGGCAAGATGGTCGAGCTGGCCTCGCGCGAGGCGCTCTACAGCGAACCGCTGCATCCCTACACGCAATCCTTGCTGTCGGCTGTGCCGGATCCGGACCCGGCCGCCGCGGGCAACCAGCAGGAGCGCATCGTGCTGCGCGGTGACGTGCCGTCGCCGGCCAACCCGCCCGAGGGATGCAATTTCTGCACCCGGTGCCCGCAGGTCATGGATATATGCCGCAAGATCGACCCCGAGTTTCGCGAGGTGGCGCCGGGGCGCTTTGTCGCCTGCCATCTTCACGATTCAACGATAACGACCGCCGGGTCCACCGGCGGCACACGGAATGCGAAAAACCAACATGGAGAGAGCGCATGAAACTGAAAACTGCCCTGATGGGTGCCGCCGCGTGCGTCGCGTTGGCTCCGCTTGCCGCGCATGCCGAGCGCGGATCGAGCGGCCATGTCAACATCATTTACTGGCAGGCCCCGACCATCATGAACCCCTACCTGTCCGGGGGAACGAAGGAGATGGACGCCTCGTCGCTGGTACTGGAGCCGCTCGCGCGCTATGACCATGAAGGGCAGATCGTGCCCTGGCTCGCCGAAGAGGTTCCGACCGTCGACAATGGCGGCGTCGCCGAGGATCTGAAGTCCATTACCTGGAAGATCCGCGATGACATCCTGTGGTCGGACGGCACGCCGCTGACGGCCGCCGATGTCGTATTCTCGGCCGAGTACTGCATGCACCCCGAGGGCGGCTGCGCATATCGCAACAACTTCGACGACGTCATCAATGTCGAGGCGCTCGACGATCACACCGTGCTGGTCGAATTCTCGACCCCCAAGCCGGTCCCCTACGGCCCGTTCGTGACCTCGGGCTCGCCGA
>CAZMBT010000088.1:0-7775 GCA_964564395.1 uncultured Alkalilacustris sp. | reverse complement strand
CGTGCAGCTCGATCACGCGCGGCTCGGGTTCGACCGTCACCACCCGGATATAACTGACATTGCCGCCGTCGCGCAGCATCCCGTGGCGCAGGCTGCCGATCCCGCCCGAGCCCCCGGCAATGAAGCCGCCGATCGTGGCGATACGCTTGGTGGAGGGGAACATGTTGAGCATCTGACCGGTTTCGGCCACCGCCTCTTCGACCCGCGAGATGCGTGCGCCGGCTTCGCAGATCACGCGCCCCTGCGTTACCTCGATGACATCGTTCAGACGCGTGATGTCGAGGATCACCCCGCCTTCGAGCGGCACGCACTGGCCGTAGTTGCCCGTGCCGCCGCCGCGGACCGTGAGCGGGATACGGTGCCGGGCGACAGCCGCGGCGATCGCCTTCACCTCCGCCTCCGACTCCGGCATCACCACCAGCTGCCCGGCACGGCCTTCGAGCTGCTCGTTCAGGATGGGCGAATACCAGAAGTAATCCCGCGACCGCATCGCCACCTGCTTGGGGTCGTCGTAGCAGCGGATATGCGCGATCTCTGCGCGGAAGGCATCGAGCGTTTCGGCCGGAACGGTCATGTGCGGTCCTCTGTCACTTGTTCGTCGGGTTGTTCCTGCCCCGCCCGGAAGATCCGCCGCGGGGTGCGCGGGCAGCGCATGGTCTCGCCCCAGTCCGAGGCCCCGAGCAGCATGAACTCGGCACGGCCTCCGACGGCGGGCGGCGCCGGGTCGAGCCCGAGCCATCGCGCGGGCCGACTTGTGATGGCATCGGTCCAGTCGGCAGGGGCGAGATGCGCGGCCAGCACCGCCTGGCGGTGAATGTCGAGCGCATCGTAGGCCCCGAAGGGAAAGAACGGGTCGGCCACATTGTCGGCACCGAAAAGAACGTCGACGCCGGCCCGGCGCGCTTCCTGCAGGGGGGCGAGCCCACGCAAGCGCGGCGTGCGGCCGGGGGTTGCGTCCTGCAGCCAGGAATTCGTGCTGGGCAGGACCGTGAGGCCGACGCCGGCACGCGCGGCCTCGTCAAGCACGCGCGCCACCTCGTCGGCCGGGCGCACCGACAGGGCGCAGGCATGGCCGCAAAGGACGTGCTGTGCCATGCCGTGCCGCGCCGTGAGCGCCACGATGCAATCGAAGCCGCGCGCCTCGGGCTCCAGCCCCTCATCGACGTGAAAATCGAGGTTCAGGCCGTGACGCTCGGCAAGCGCGAAGACCCGCGCGAGTTTCTCTTCGATGTCGTCGTTGCGATACACGAAGGCCCCCAGCACCGCGCCCGCCTCGCGGGCGACGGATTTCGCGATCCCCGGCCCGATGTCGGGATCGGCGAGCAGGTCGAGCGGACAGAGCGCCGCGCGCTGGATCGCGATCCGCCCGGACCATTCCGCCGCAAGCTCGCCCAGCACCTCCCACGCCAGCGGCACCTGCGGCGTGGTCCAGTCGACATGTGTGCGCAGCGCACGCAGACCGTTGCGCCACGCCTCGTCGAGCGCACGCCCGGCCCGGCGCCGGATGTCGGCGCCATCCCAGTGCACCATGTCGGCATGCTGGGCCTCGATCGCGGCAAAGAGGCCCCCTGCGCCGGGCCGGCAGCGTCCGATGATATGCGTCTTGTCGAGATGCACATGCGGATCGACCGGCAGCGGCAGCGCCAGCCACCTCGCCGGCCCCGCCGCCGGCGCGATCCCTACGATGGTTTCGCCCCGCCAGCTCAGGCACGACACCTGCCCGTCGATCAGCACACCGTCAAGATGTTGTGGCGCATCCTGTGCGGGGTTTTCGTGAACGCTGAGGCCGAGGTCACTGCTCACGGCGGATCTCGCTTTCATGCCAGTGCCCGAGCGCCAGTTTCGAGGCCAGCGTCGTCAGCAGGAAGATGATCACCCCCAGCAGCGACACCAGCACCAGAGCGGCGAACATGCGCGGGATCTCGTTGCGAAAGCTCGCTTCGATGATGCGCGAGGCAAGCCCGGTATTCGCGCCCGTCGCGCCGGCGACGAACTCCGCCACCACCGCGCCGATCAGGGCGAGGCCCCCGGCCACCTTCAGCGCCGCCATGAAATAGGGCAGCGCCGACGGGGCAAGCAGATGGCGCAGCCGCTGCCAGGGCGTCGCACGATAGAGCGTGAACAGATCGCGCAGGTTGTGATCGGCCGAACGCAGACCGATGACCGTGTTGGACAGGATCGGAAAGAACGCCACGATCCAGGCGCAGATGAGAAGTGCGGTAAAGGTGTTGTGCACGTAGATCAGGATCAGCGGGGCGATGGCCACGACCGGGGTGACCTGCAGGATGACCGCGAAGGGAAAGAGGCTCATCTCCACCGGGCGCGACAGCGCGAAGAGCGCGCCCAGCAACACGCCCCCGACGATGGCCAGCAGAAGCGAGAAGAAGGTCAGCCTGATCGTGAACCACGCCGACTGCATGAGCGAGGGGCCGTCGGTCATGAGTGTCGCGAAGATGCGGCTCGGTGCCGGGATCAGGTAATGCGGGATCTCGTTGTACCAGACCCAGAACTCCCACGCGCCGATCGCCATGATCATCGTGACCACCGGCATCAGCCAGGCCATCAGTCTTTGGCGGCGCCGTGCGTTCAGATGCTCGGTATTGACCGGCGCCGGCGCATCCTGCGCGGTTTCAGTGGTCGATGTCATCGTCATGCAGCGTTCCTTTCAGCGTGGCAGAGACGCGGCGGCATTCTTCGGCGTACTCGGGTGACGTGCGGTAGCTGTCGTCGCGCGGCCAGGCGGCGGCCATCTCCAGATCGGCGGCGACACGGCCCGGACGCGCCGCCATGACCACGATGCGGTTGGAGAGATAGACGGATTCGAACACCGAGTGGGTCACGAACACCACGGTCAGCCGGTGCTCGCCCGCGAGGCGCATGACATCGTTGTTGAGCTTCATGCGCGTCATTTCATCGAGCGCGGCGAAGGGCTCGTCCATCAGCAGGATGCGCGGCCGTGTCACCATGGCGCGGGCGATCGATACGCGCATCTTCATCCCGCCCGACAGTTCGCGCGGATAGGATTTCTCGAACCGCGACAGCCCGACCTCGACCAGCGCCGCCCGGACCCTCTCGGCGGCTTCGGCGCGCCTGATTCCGGCCAGACGCAGCGGCAGCCAGACATTGCCGAAGACCGTCGTCCAGGGCATCAGGGTGGGCTCCTGAAAGACGAAGCCCAGGTCCTGCTCGGCCTTCTGCTCGGGCGGGGCGATGGTGATCGTGCCCGCCGTGACCGGCAGCAGCCCCGCGATCATTCGCAGCGCGGTCGACTTGCCGCACCCCGAAGGGCCGAGAAGACTTATGAAATCGCCCTGATTTATGGTCAGGGACATGTCTTCGACAGCGAGGACGGACCGGCCGAATTCCTTGCGCACCCGGTCCAGCGTGATCAGCGGCCGGGTCATGCCGGCGCCTCCGGATCGGGCCGGTTGTCGAGGATCGAAAGCGGGGTGGCCGCGACTTCCTGGAGCAGGATCGCGATTTGCCGTGCGGCATGGTCGATGAAGGCGCGCCCCTTTTCGGCGCTTGCCGCAGCGGCGTTTCCGCAGGCCCCGGCGGGGTGCATGTCCTGGGCCTGCCAGCCGATCTTGCCGGCTGGACCGAGGCCAAGGTGCCGGTTCTCGCGCGCCATCCGGGCGTTGAGCGGGCGGAAGTCGCGCGCGTGCTCCATTTGCACCAGATCGGGCCTGAGCGCCAGCATGACCGAGGTTTCCATGTCGCCCGCATGGATGCCGTGGCGCGCCTCGTCCTCGGTCAGCAGGCCGTCGGGAAGGCCCATCGCGAACCAGTTGGCAGCCACCGTGAGCATGTCGTGCTTGACGCGCAGATCACGCGCCACGATGTCCATGACCGCGATCTGCCCGCCATGCGAATTGAGCAGGACGAGCTTGCGCACCCCCGACGCCGCGACCGCATCGCCGATTTCGGTCCACATCGCGATCAGCGTCTGGCTCGAAAAGGTGAGCGTGCCGCTGAAGCGCGCGTGTTCGTTGCTCTTGCCGACCGGCAGGGTCGGCAGGAAAAGCGCCGGGCAGCTGTCCGGGAGGTGATTGAGCGTGGCCGCGATGATCCCGTCCAGTATCTCCTGATCGACCGAGAGCGGCAGATGCGGGCCGTGCTGCTCGATCGCGCCGACGGGCAGCACGGCAACCAGGCTTTCGCGGTCGAGGCGCGCAAACACGCGCGCCGTGTATTCGGCCCAGTAACGATGGGGCAGGACAGCCATCACAAGCCTCCGCACAGTCTGAGTGGACGGCCCTGGGACAGGCCTGCGACAACCCGGATGATCGAATTGCGGTCGATGCCGAAATGGCGGTAGAGATCGGCGACCGTCCCGGTCTGACCGAAATGCTCGACCCCCAGCCCGGCCACGCGATGTCCCTGCACGCCGCCCAGCCAGGACAGCGTCGCGGGGTGACCGTCGATCACGGTCACGATCAGGCAGTGTGGCGGCAATTGCGCAAGCAACGTCTCGATATGGCTTTCGCCGTCGCGCCCGTGGATGCGCGCGGTCTGCGCGGCCTGCCAGCCGGCATTCAGCCGATCCGCCGAGGTGACGGCAAGGATGCCGACATCGCGCCGCCCCTCGGCAATGCTGGCCGCCGCGGCGATCGCCTCCGAGGCCACGACGCCCTGATAGGCGATCACCACCTCGCAGTTCGGCCCCGGCGGGCGCAGCCAGTACGCACCGTCGATCACGCCCTGGCGGATCGCCTCAAGCGGCCGGCGGGGTTGCTCAAGGGCGCGGGTCGACAGCCGCAGATAGACCGAGCCGCCGCCGGCCTCGCGCTGCCAGTCCGCTCCCTCGGCCCGTTCGCCGTCGCGCTGCATGTAGTCGAAGGCCCATTGCATCACGCAGGCCAGCTCATCGGCGAAGGCGGGCTCGAAACTGGCCAGCCCGTCCTGGCTCATCCCGATCAGCGGCGTGCCGACCGACTGATGCGCACCCCCCTCGGGCGCCAGCGACACACCCGACGGCGTGCCGACCACCATGAAACGCGCATCCTGATAGCAGGCGTAGTTGAGCGCATCGAGCCCGCGCGCGATGAACGGATCATAAAGCGTGCCGACCGGCAGCAGCCGCTCGCCGAACAATTCGTGGCTGAGCCCGGCCGCACCCAGCAGCAGGAAGAGATTCATCTCCGCGATGCCGAGCTCGATATGCTGCCCCTCGGGCGAGAAGCGCCATTTCTGCACCGACGGCACCTTCTCCGCGCGAAAGGTGTCGTCCTGCTCCTCGACCGCAAAGAGCCCCCGGCGATTGACCCACGCCCCCAGATTGGTCGACACGGTCACATCCGGCGAGGTCGTGACGACCCGCTCGGCCAGCGGGTGATCGGACTTCGCGATCGAATCCAGGATCTTGCCAAAGGCCGCCTGGGTGGAGATCTCGGCATCCTCGGGCGCCGCCAGCGCCGGGACGGCGATATGCGGCGCGCTGTGGCGCCGCGGGCCGCGCGCGAAAAAAGGCGCGCGTTCGAAGATCGCCTCAATATCCGCTTCGGACAGGTCGAGCCCTTCGGCGCGGTCCCATTCATGGCCCGCGCGGATGTTCATCGCCTGGCGAAAGCCGTCCATCTGCGTCGGCGTCATCAGCCCGCCGTGATTGTCCTTGTGCCCGGCCAGCGGCGTGCCGCGGCCCTTGATCGTATAGGCCACGAAGGCCGTGGGCCGGTCGCTGTGCCGGGCGGCGGCGAAGGCCTCGCGAAGGCTTTCCAGGCAGTGCCCGCCGAGATTCTCCATCAGTTCGGCCAGTTCGCTGTCGCTGCGCCGCTCGATCAGCTCGCTCACCGGCCCCTGGTCGCCGATCTCGTCCAGCAGCCGCTTGCGCCAGGCTGCGCCGCCCTGAAAGGTGAGCGCCGAATAGAGCGGGTTCGGGCAGGCGTCGATCCAGTCGCGCAGCCTGTCGCCGCCCGGCTCTTCGAAGGCCGCGCGCTGCAGCGCGCCGTATTTCAGCCGCACCACATCCCAGCCGAAGGCGCCGAAGATCGCCTCGATACGCTGCGACAGCCCCTCGCGCACCATCCCGTCGAGGCTCTGGCGGTTGTAGTCGATGACCCACCAGCAGTTGCGCAGGTCGTGCTTCCAGCCTTCCTGAAGGCACTCATAGACATTGCCCTCGTCAAGCTCGGCGTCGCCGACCAGCGCGACCATCCGCCCCTGCGGGGCATCGCGCCAGCCCTTGGCATGGATGTATTGCTGCACCATCGAGGCAAAGGCCGTGATGGCCACGCCCAGCCCGACCGAGCCGGTGGAGAAATCGACGTCGTCCGTGTCCTTGGTGCGCGACGGGTAGGATTGCGCCCCGCCCAGCCCGCGAAACGCCTCGAGCTTGGCGCGCGTCTGGTTTCCGGCCAGATACTGCAGCGCGTGAAACACCGGCGAGGCATGCGGTTTGACCGCGACGCGGTCTTCGGGGTGCAGGATGTCGCAATAGAGCACCGTCATCAGCGACACCATCGACGCGCAGGACGCCGTGTGCCCGCCGACCTTGAGCCCGTCGCCACCGGGACGGATGTGATTCGCGTGGTGAACCATCCACGCACTGAGCCAGAGCGCCTTTCGCTCGATCGCGCGCAACCGCGCGATCGCGTGATCCTCCCCCATCGGCACCTCCCTTGCCTGCCGCGGCCACATTGATCACGGCATCTGCATTTGTCAAACCATTTGGTTAGATCATTTGGTCAGTTTTGCCCCCCGGTTTCCGGCCACTGGCAAGGCGCAAAGCGACACGTCATGCGGCAGCCACTGGCCGCCACCCGCAGACCGACTGTCGCGGTCAGTCTGCGACCAGTCAGTCGGAGTCGGTATTCTGCGACCGCCAGCGGCTTGAGGCACGGCTCGTGCCATACGCGTCCATGGCCGCTTCGAGGCGTTTGCGCGGGCGTCATGCCGCAGCCCGCTGAGCGCCCTTCGCTGCGCTGCCGGCGTCATACCCGTCATCACATGATGACCGGCAGCCTCCGGCTTCGGCCTCAGGGTCTGATGACGCCCTGCGCCAGCCAGTCGTCGAACACCGCCAGCGCCGCATCGACGAAGGCGTCGTCATTGATATGGCAATCCAGTCGGCGCAGGGTGACATTTTCGGGCACATTCTCTGCCAGCGCCGCGATGAAGGCCGCGAGGCCCTCGGCGTCGTTGAGCGGGGCGCCGGGGCGGTCCCACTCGCCGCAGCCATGCTCGGGCACCAGCAGCGTCACCGGCGCGGTCGCCCCGGCAAGCTGCGCGTGGTGGGCGCGGGCGACGGTGCGGCGCTCCTCGGCGTCGAGCACCACCGAGGTGATCAGGCGGTTATGCGCATGGGTGAGGTGGTTCGCCCATTTCTCCGGCAGCGGCTGCCAGCCCACGATATCCACGAGGTCGTAGCAGCCCGGCGCGACGATCTGCGGGATGCCCGCGCGCCCGGCATTGGTCAGCCGGTCGGACCCGGCCGAGACAGTCGATCCATGGATGTGATTGCCCAGTTCCTGCGTGCAGAAATCCATAACACAGGCGAAGGCGCCCTCGGCGGCGAGACTCTCGAAGGCGCGCCCGCCCATGCCGGTGGCGTGAAAGATCGCCACCTCGAAGCCGCGTTCTTCCAGCGCGGGCTTGAGCGCGAGCATGTAGCGCAGCGCCGAGGAGCCCAGCGAGGTCATGCCGACCACGGGCCGGTCGCGCGGCGGCGGCTCCACCGCCCGCGCCGCGCCCACCACCGCGCCCGCCGCCTGGCTGAGCGCGGCGCGGCAGATCGCGTTGAGCCCGTAGAGCCCCCCGGCCCAGAGGATCATCTGGAT
>CAZMBT010000087.1:0-7828 GCA_964564395.1 uncultured Alkalilacustris sp. | reverse complement strand
AGCAGATCAGCCAGTCCATGCTGGCGGATGTGAAGGCCAAGGATATAGGCCCGGCGGGCGATGCGCTGCGCGAGATGGTTGCGACGATACGCGGTTTCTCGGTCTCCGAGCTCGATACACGGCGCGAGCGCAGCTGGTGGGAGCGGTTGATCGGCCGCGCCGCGCCGCTGGGCGACCTCATGACGCGCTTGGACAGCGTGCAGGCCCAGATCGACCGTATCAGCGATACCCTGCTGTCGCATGAGCACCGGCTGCTCAAGGATGTGAAGGCGCTGGACCGGATGTATGAGAAGACGCTCGCCTTCCATGACGAGCTGGCGCTCTATATCCGCGCCGGGGAAGAGCGGCTGCGCGTGCTCGACGAGACCGAGATCCCGCAACAGCGGGCGGCGGCCGGGGCTGCCGAGGACACGATGAGCGCGCAGGCGCTGCGCGATCTGCGAGCTGCGCGCGATGACCTGGAGCGGCGTCTGCACGACCTGCGGTTGACCCGGCAGGTGACGATGCAGGCCCTGCCGTCGATCCGGCTGGTGCAGGAGAATGACAAGTCGCTGGTGGCGCGGATCAACGCCACGCTGGTGAACACGGTTCCCTTGTGGGAGACCCAGCTTGCGCAGGCGCTCACGATCGAGCGTTCACGCCAGGCGGCGCAATCGGTCCGCGCGGCCAATGACCTGACCAATGAGCTGCTGACCGCCAATGCCGAAAACCTGCGCCGGGGCAACCGCACGGTGCGCGAGGAAATGGAGCGCGGTGTCGTTGATCTTGAGGCGGTGCGCCAGGCCAACGACACGCTGATCGCAGCCATCAACGAAAGCCTGGAGATCGCGGATGCGGGCAAGACACGGCGCAAGGAGGCGCAGGACGAGCTGGACCGCATGGAGGCGGATCTTCGGACTGCCCTGTCCGAGGCAAAGGCCGGCGCGCCAGACGGCAGCGCTGGTCGGGAAGGGTAAGCCGATGCCTGCGCCACACAGTGGCAAGCCGCACCTGTCCGTCGTGATGGCGGGGCTGCTGATACTGGGGGCGTGCGATATGCCCGACCTGTCGGGCGACACGGCGCGCCAGGAGTCCCCCGCGCCCCCCAAGCCCGAGCGCTCGCAGGGCGGAATCGATTTGTCCGGACCCGGCAGCCCGGCGCTCGCCGCCTATTACGCCACGATGGAACGTGACCGGCGCGCGCGCGGGCTGATGCGCACGGACGGTGCCGAAGCCGTCGGCCGGATCGAGCCGCAGCAGCTTGCCGAGAACTTCATGCGCATCGCCCTTCAAGAGGAACATCGCCGTGTCGATGGGCGTGTGCGTGCCGAGGGCGGCGCGGGCGTACTGCGGCGCTGGGAGGGCCCGGTCCGGATGCGGATGGAATTCGGCGACAGCGTTCCGGAATCGCTGCGCGACAGGGATCGGCGGGCGGTGTCGGAGTATCTGGCGCGGCTGCAGCGGATCACCGGCCATCCGGTCACCCTGGACGACGGGCAGGCGAATTTCCACGTGCTCGTCCTCGCCGAGAGCGAACGGCGCGAGGTCGGCCCGCGCCTGCGACAGCTCATGCCGGGGATCGATACACAGACCGTGCAGCTGATCAGCGGTTTGCCGCGCTCGGCGCTTTGCATGGTCGCGGCATTCTCGCGCGATGACGGACCTGCCTACACGGACGCGGTCGCGATTATTCGGGCGGAACACCCGGATCTGACGCGGCTTTCATGTTACCATGAGGAACTTGCGCAGGGGTTGGGGCTGCCCAATGACGACGACGCGGTGCGCCCGTCGATCTTCAACGACACCGAGGAATATGCGCTGCTGACCTGGCATGACGAACTTCTGCTGCGCATGCTGTATGACAGCAGGCTCAGCCCCGGGATGACCCCGGCGCAGGCGGAGCCGGTCGTGCGCCGCCTCGCGCGCGAGATCGCCGGGGCACAGAGCTGAGTCACCGCAAGCGGTTTCAGCCGCGCGAGATCGGCACCCGCTTGGATCTGTCCTGCGCCTCGGGGGATTTCCTTGGCAGGCTGATCGTCAGAACGCCGTCGCGAAGATCGGCGGTCACCCCGGTGGCATCGGCGTCGGGCGGCACCCGGAAACTGCGCGAGAAGGCGCCATACTGGCGTTCGGTGAAGTACCAGGTATCGCCTTCCTCCTTGCGTTCCGTCTTCTTCTCGCCGCGCACCGTCACGACGCCGTCATCGACCGTCAGTTCGATGTCATCCTCGTTCACACCGGGAAGTTCGAGGCTGATCCTGTAACACTCGGCGTTGGACGAGGCCTCGGATGCGGGTGCGACCCATTCGGCGATGCGCGTTCCGATCTGGCGGAACGGCTCGTAGAGGGCGGGCCAGAGACCTGCCATTTGCGGTTTCTCAACCATACCAACCTCCATTGTCCGGGTTTTGCATTCCTGCCCTTGCGAATATGGGTTTGGCGCCCACACCGTGCAATGATCTGCATCAAGCACCTCGGGCAGATTGCCCCTTTGCGGGCGGGAAGCTATGACGGGGGCGGAAAACCGGGGGCAGGTGATGCGGGCATTGATACAACGGGTGAGCACGGCCTCCGTCACCGTTGACGGGGAGGAGATCGCGCGCATCGGTCAAGGGATGCTTGTCCTGGTCTGCGCGATGCCGCACGACAGCGAGGCCACCGCCGACGCGCTGGCGACCAAGGTCGCGCGGCTGCGCATCTTCCGCGATGAGGCCGGGCGCATGAACCGCGCCTTGTCCGATGTCGGCGGCGCTGCGCTGGTCGTCAGCCAGTTCACCCTTGCGGCGGACACCTCGCGGGGCAACCGCCCGGGTTTCGCCGGCGCGGCCGCACCCGCGGATGCGGAGCGGCTCTATCTGCGGTTTGCCGAGGGGATGCGCGCGCAGGGTGTCGATGTGCGGACCGGACGCTTCGCGGCGGATATGGCCGTCAGCCTGACCAATGACGGCCCGGTCACGATCTGGCTGGAGAGTTGAGCGCGCATGGTCCGGCTCGATGAACGCGACCTGATGATCCTGAAGGTGCTGGCGCGCGAGGGCCGCATCTCGAAGGCTGATCTGGCCAAGCGGATCAACCTGTCAACCTCGCCGGCCTGGGAACGGCTGAAGCGGCTGGAGGCCTCCGGCATCATCGACGGCTACCGTGCGGATATCGCCCTCAAGGCCGTGGCGCCGCATCTCGTGGTTTTCGTCACGATCGAGCTGGATCGCCACACCCCGCAGGATTTCAACCGGTTCGAGGCGCTCATGGAGTCCCATGAGGAAATCACCGCCTGCTGGGCGCTGGGGGGTGGCTTCGATTATCTTCTGCAGATCGTCACGCGCGATCTCGACCGCTATCAGCTGCTGATGGAGGAGGTGCTCGCCGACGGGCCGGGTATCGCGCGCTACTACACCTATGTGGTGACCAAGCCTGTCAAGACGCGGGCACCGCCGCCGCTTGACGTGCTGATGCAGACCTCCGGCCCCTGACCGGGGCTGTTCTGTTCGGCTGCACTTTCGCGGTTATGATGATATGATCATCTCGGCGCGTGTTGCCCGGCACCGGCGACGCGCAGCGCGCACCGCAATTCGAATGAAAGGATCCTGAAAATGAACAAGGTGATACTGATCGGAGCGGTGACCGCTCTGCTTGGCGCAGCGGCCTGCGGGCCGATGACCCCGCAACAGCGCACGGTGGCCGGGGGCCTTGGCGGCGCCACGGCCGGAATCGTCACGGCGCGCGTGCTGGATGCGAACCCGAACTGGACAATCGCCGCAGGTCTTGCCGGCGCCGCCGTCGGGACCATGGTGGCACAAAACCAGCAGACCAACGAATGCGCCTATGCGCGCGGCGACGGGACGTACCGAATCGCCCCCTGCTGATCGCGTCTGACGCGAGAACGCGTGCCGCCGGCGCCGAAACCGCCCCGGCGGCACGATTCTTCTTCGGCAGCATCGGGCGTTTTCAGAAACACCATCTTCGGCGCCTGGCCTATGTTTTCGAGGAGCGGTGCCTTCGGCGCCGACAGAGTCATGCTTTCAAGGAGACGCAGATGCTGACCAACGACAAGCTCGATCAATGGGATCGCGAGGCGTTCCTGCACCCGTCCACGCATCTGGGACAGCATGCGCGCGGCGAGAGCCCCACCCGGATCGTCACCGGCGGGAAGGGGGTCCATATCGAGGACCGCGACGGCAAGCGCCTGCTGGACGCCTTCGCGGGTCTCTACTGCGTCAATGTCGGGTATGGTCGCGCCGAGATCGCCGATGCGATCGCCGAACAGGCGCGCCAGCTGGCCTATTACCACGCCTATGTCGGCCATGGCAGCGAAGCCGCGATCACCCTTGCGAAGATGATCATCGACCGCGCCCCCGCGAATATGAGCAAGGTCTATTTCGGCCTTGGCGGGTCGGATGCGAACGAGACCAACATCAAGCTTGTCTGGTACGTGAACAACGTCCTGGACCGGCCGCGGAAGAAGAAGATCATCTCGCGCTGGCGCGGCTATCACGGCTCGGGGCTGATGACCGGGTCGCTGACCGGGCTGGAGCTGTTTCACAAGAAGTTCGATCTGCCGCTGGAACAGGTCATCCACACCGAGGCGCCGTACTACTTCCGGCGTCCGCGCAGCGACATGTCGGAAGCCGAGTTCACGGCCCATTGCGCGGCCGAGCTGGAAGCGCTGATCGAGCGCGAGGGCGCCGAGACCATCGGCGCCTTCATCGCCGAGCCGCTGCTGGGCACCGGGGGTATCGTGCCACCGCCGGCGGGGTACTGGGAGGCGATCCAACCCATCCTGCTCAAGCATGATATCCTGCTGATCGCCGACGAGGTGGTGACCGGGTTCGGGCGTCTCGGCAGCATGATGGGGTCGACGCATTACGGCATCGAGCCCGACATCATCACCATCGCGAAGGGTCTGACATCGGCCTATGCGCCGCTTTCGGGCTCCATCGTCAGTCACAAGGTTTTCGAGGTGCTCGAAAAGGGCGCCGACAAGTTCGGGCCGTTCGGGCATGGCTGGACCTATTCCGCCCATCCAATCGGGGCCGCCGCGGGTGTGGCCAATCTCGAGCTCATCGACCGGCTGAACCTCGTCGAGAATGCGCGCGACACGGGCGCCTATCTTAATCGGACGCTGCGTGAAGCGCTGGGGGCGGAGCCCCATGTCGGCGAGGTGCGCGGCGAGGGCATGCTCGCCGCCGTGGAACTGGCGCGCGACCCGGAAACCCGCACCCTGTTCGACCCCGCCGACAAGGTCGCACCGCGCATCGCCGCGCGCATGGCGGAGCTGGGCGTCATCTCGCGGGCGATGCCGCAAGGCGATATTCTGGGTTTTGCGCCGCCGCTTTGCATCACGCGAGAGGAAGTTGACAAAGTGGTTTCGGTCACGCTTGACGCGGTGCGCGAAATCAGCGCATCGCTGAACTGACGCAGGGGCCGCCGCGCGCCGTGTGTTGCCGGCGTGCGGAAAGGGCAACGTGACGCCGCAGGGCAGCGTCTTGGGGGACAGGGAGCACGCCTTGACGACATCCTCACCGAACTTCACCGACGCCGAGTACTGGGCGCGGATCGCGCGCACCCGCGCGGAGATGGAGCTGCGCGGTATCGATCTTCTGGTCATCACCGACCCGTCCAACATGTCCTGGATCTCGGGGTATGACGGCTGGTCCTTCTATGTCCATCAGGCGGTGCTGCTGGCGATGGAAGGTGAGCCGGTCTGGTGGGGGCGCGACATGGACGCGGCTGGCGCGTTGCGGACAGTGTTCATGTCCGAGGCGGACTCGGTCGTCGGCTACGACGACACCTATGTTCAGAACCCGCAGAAACACCCGATGGAGGCGCTGGCCTATCTGCTCATCGATCGCGGCTGGCACACCGGGCGGATCGGGGTTGAGATGGACAATTACTACTATTCCGCCGGTGCCCACGCCACGCTGACCAGCCACGTGCACGAAGCCCGCTTTATCGATGCCACCGGCGTTGTGAACTGGCAGCGTGCGGTGAAATCGGACTCCGAGATCGAGTATATCCGCCGCGCCGCGCGTATCGTCGAGCGCATGCATCAGGTCATCTTCGAACGTGCCGAGCCGGGCATGAAGAAGAACGAGCTGGTCGCCGACATCTTCCATGCCGGGATCATGGGCGCCGACGGGCATTGGGGGGATTATCCCGCGATCGTGCCGATCACACCGTCCGGGCTGGACGCCACGGCGCCGCATCTGACCTGGGACGACCGTACCCTGCGGCGGGGCGAAGCGAACTTCTTCGAGATCGCGGGTGCGCATCGGCGCTATCATTGCCCGCAGTCGCGCACCCTGTTCTTCGGTGAGCCGCCGCGGCTGTATCGCGAGGCCGAGAAGGCCGTGCTGGATGCCACCGATGTCGCCCTGCAATACGCGGTGCCCGGCCATCGCTGCGAGGATGTCGCCAATGTCTTCAACGCGACGCTCAACAAGCATGGTTTCGAAAAGGACAGCCGGTGCGGCTATTCCATCGGGCTGAGCTACCCGCCCGACTGGGGCGAGCGCACGATGTCGTTCCGGCGCGGGGCCATGACCGAACTCAAGCCCGGAATGACCTTTCATTTCATGCCGGCGCTGTGGCTGGAGGATGGCGGGCTGGAGATCACCGAGACCATCCTGATCACTGAACAGGGCGCGGAGCTGCTGTGCAACACGCCGCGCGAGATTCTCGTGAAGGACTGATTGATGCCGGACGAGACGCAGCCAAGCCCGATCACGCCGACGATCCCGCTCGACGCGCCGGGGGTGCATCACGGGCATCTGCGCCTGCCCTTTTCGCGTGACGACTCGGCCTGGGGGTCGGTGATGATCCCGCTGACCGTCGTCAAGGGCGGCGACGGCCCCACGGCGCTGCTGACCGGCGGCAATCACGGCGATGAGTATGAAGGCCCGCTCGCATTGCAGGAGCTGGCGCTGACGCTGGAACCCGAGGCGCTGTCGGGGCGCGTGATCCTTCTGCCGGCGCTGAACTTCCCGGCCGTACAGGCGGCGACGCGGACATCGCCGATCGACCGGGGCAATCTCAATCGCAGCTTTCCGGGCCGCGCCGACGGCACGGTTACCCAGAAGATCGCGCACTACCTCTCGAGTGTTCTGGTGCCGCAGGCGGATGTGGTGCTCGATTTTCATTCCGGCGGCAAGACGCTCGATTTCCTGCCCTTCGCCGCGGCGCATGTGCTCGACGACAAGGCGCAGGAGGCGGCTTGCATTGCCGCGATGGAAGCCTTCAACGCGCCGTGGTCGATGATCATGCGCGAGATCGACGCGGTCGGCATGTTCGACACCGAGGTCGAGGGGCAGGGCAAGGTCTTCGTGACCACCGAACTCGGAGGCGGCGGTTCTGCGACCGCCGCGCGTGTGGCCATCGCCCGCAAGGGTGCGCGCAACCTGCTCAAGCATGCCGGGATACTGGCCGGCACGCCCGAGACCGGTCCGACCACCTATCTCGACATGCCCGATGACGACTGCTTCGTATTCGCGGCCGAAGGTGGCCTGTTCGAACCGCTTCTGGACCTCGGCGCGCCGGTCGAGAAGGGCATGCCGATCGCCCGCATATGGCCACTGCAATACACCGGTCGGGCCCCCGCCATGCATGTCGCCGGACGCGACGGGCTGTTGGCCAGCCGGCACTTTCCGGGGTTGATCAAGCCCGGCGATTGCCTTGCCGTGGTCGCGGTGCCGCGTCCGCCCATGTGAGGGCGCGGGGCCATTCATGTTGCCGGGAGACGCTTTCTGTGGCACATCTTGGGAAACCCGCCTAGACCGATGAGTTCAGCCGATGACAGATTTCGCCGCCAGACGCACGATCATGGTGGACACGCAGGTGCGCCCCTCGGACGTCA
>CAZMBT010000086.1:0-8005 GCA_964564395.1 uncultured Alkalilacustris sp. | reverse complement strand
CCGGATCGGACGTCACCATCGTGAGCTTCGGCATCGGCATGACCTATGCGCTGGACGCTGCCGAACGCCTCGCCGCCGACGGCATCGAGGCCGAGGTGATCGATCTGCGCACCCTGCGCCCGCTCGACACCGCGACGGTGCTCGCCTCGGTGCGCAAGACCAATCGCTGCGTGACCGTCGAGGAGGGCTTTCCCCAAAGCTCGGTCGGCAACTACCTCACCTCGCTGATCATGGAGCAGGCCTTCGACTGGCTCGACGCGCCGGTGATCAACCTGACGGGCAAGGACGTGCCGATGCCCTATGCCGCCAATCTGGAGAAGATGGCGCTCGTGACGACCGACGAGGTTGTCGATGCCGTGCGCCAAGTGACCTATCGCTGAGGGACGCAGAAGATGCCCACCGAAATCCTCATGCCCGCGCTCTCGCCCACCATGGAAGAAGGCACGCTCGCGAAGTGGCTGGTCAAGGAGGGCGACAGCGTCGGCGCCGGCGACCTGCTCGCCGAGATCGAGACCGACAAGGCCACGATGGAATTCGAAGCCGTGGATGAGGGGACGATCGGGCGCATCCTCATCAGCGAAGGCACCGAAGGGGTAAAGGTCAACACGCCGATCGCCGTGCTGCTCGACGAGGGCGAAAGCGCGGAGGATATCGGCGCCGAACCGGCCTCCCCCGGCCCGGACTCCGCCGAACCGGCGGCGGCGGATCGGCAGGCGGCCCCCGCGGGCGGGGGTCCCGCGAAGGCCGCCCCCCCAGCGCCGACCACGAGTCGGGGCGAACGCGTCTTCGCCTCGCCCCTCGCGCGCCGCATCGCCGCCGAGAAGGGGCTGGATCTGACACGCATCACCGGCTCCGGCCCGCATGGTCGCATCGTGCGCGCCGATGTGGAGGCGGCGCAACCCGCCGCGCCGGCCGCCGAGGCCGCAGCCCGGGAGGCCCGCCCCGCGGCGGCGCCCGCCGCCATGCCCGCCGGTCCCGGGGCCGATGCGGTGGCGAAGATGTATGCCGGGCGCGACCATGAGGAGGTCAAGCTCGACGGCATGCGCCGCACCGTCGCCAGCCGCCTGACCGAAGCCAAGCAGACCATCCCGCATTTCTATCTGCGCCGCGCGGTGACCCTTGATGCCCTGCTCGAGTTCCGCGCCACGCTGAACCGGCAACTCGAACCGCGCGGCGTCAAGCTGTCGGTCAACGACTTCATCATCAAGGCCTGCGCGCTGGCGCTGCAGCAGGTGCCCGACGCGAATGCGGTCTGGGCCGGCGATCGCATCCTGCGGCTGAAACCGTCGGATGTCGCCGTCGCCGTCGCGGTCGAGGGCGGGCTGTTCACGCCGGTTCTGCAGGATGCGCATGCCAAGACGTTGTCCGCGCTCTCGGCCGAGATGAAGGATCTCGCCGCGCGTGCGCGTGATCGCAAGCTCGCGCCGCATGAATATGTCGGCGGATCGATGGCGATATCCAATCTGGGCATGTACGGGATCGAGAATTTCGATGCCGTCATCAACCCGCCGCATGGCTCCATCCTCGCGGTGGGGGCCGGCGTCAGAAAGCCCGTTGTCGGGTCGGATGGGGCGCTGACCACCGCCACCGTGATGAGCATGACGCTGTCGGTCGATCACCGGGTGATCGACGGCGCGCTCGGCGCCACCTTCCTGCAGGCGGTGATCGACGGGCTCGAGAATCCGATGACGATGCTCGCCTGAGGCGCACCGATGCGCGGCCGCGCCGGATCGGGATCAACGCTGGATCAACGCTCCGGCGATGCCCCGTTTCGCAGCCGCGCATGCAGCGCGCTGATCTGCGGCGCCGCCGCAGACTGCGCCTGCGTCTCCATCGCCCGATACAGCCGCACCACCTCGCGCCCCGCCTCGGTCAGGACGGCGCCGCCGCCGCCGGGGCCACCGCGCGTGCTGTCCACCAGCGGCTCTGCGAACATGGCGTTGAGCGTGCCGATCAGCTGCCAGGCGCGCTTGTAGCTCATCCCCATCTCGCGCCCCGCCGCCGCGATCGAGCCGCAGCGGTCGATCCGTTCCAGCAACTCGGCCTTGCCCGGCCCGATCATGCCCGCCGCACCGAACACCACGCGGATGCGCAGTCGTGGCGATGTCGGGGCATTGCGGTCTCGGTCCATGGCGACAGGATTGCGGGATTTCCCGATCCGCATCAAGTCCTTGTTGCCCGCCGGCAATCGAAATCGCGGTCGAAGGCCGGCGTTGCCGGGCGTCATTGACCTTCGGGATGCATTGCGCTACCGACATGGGGCAGCCTGTGCGCTGCCCCGACGCCGGGACGCGATGGCATGCGTCCCCAGATCCTTGCGGACCGATGCCGCAAAACATGGACGCCGATGACCACATTTTCCGAACTGAAGCTGGACCCCAAGGTCCTGGAAGCCGTGCTTGAGACCGGCTACGACACCCCGACACCCATTCAGGAGCAGGCGATCCCTTCCGCATTGGAAGGGCGCGACGTTCTGGGTATCGCGCAGACGGGAACCGGCAAGACCGCGAGTTTCATGCTGCCGCTCATCACGCGGTTGAGCCGCGGACGCGCGCGCGCGCGGATGCCGCGCTCGCTGGTTCTGGCCCCGACCCGTGAACTGGCCGCCCAGGTTGCCGAATCCTTCGACACCTACGCCGCAAAGACCAAGCTGACTCGCGCGCTGCTGATCGGCGGCGTCGCCTTCGGCGAGCAGGACAAGCTCATCGATCGTGGGGTCGATGTTCTCATTGCCACGCCGGGGCGCCTGCTCGACCATTTCGAGCGCGGCAAGCTGCTGTTGCAGGGCGTGCAGGTGATGGTGGTGGACGAGGCCGACCGCATGCTCGACATGGGGTTCATCCCCGATATCGAGCGGATTTTCCAGCTCACCCCGTTCACGCGCCAGACGCTCTTCTTTTCGGCCACCATGGCCCCCGAAATCGAGCGCATCACCAACACCTTCCTGCAGGCTCCGGTCAAGGTGGAGGTGGCGCGCCAGGCGACCGCCTCCGAGACGATCGCGCAGGAGCTGGTCGAGGTCACGCCCCCTCGGCGCGATCGCGCCGGCACGGAAAAGCGCAAGGTGTTGCGCCGCATCATCGAGGATGAAGGCGATGCGCTGCGCAACGCCATCATCTTCTGCAACCGCAAGGTCGACGTGAACACCGTTGCCAAGGCGCTCAAGGCCGCCGGTCTGGACGCGGCGCCGATCCACGGCGATCTCGACCAGGCGGTGCGCACCCGCACGCTGGACGGGTTCCGCGAGGGCAGCCTCAAGCTTCTGATCGCATCGGATGTGGCCGCGCGCGGGCTCGATGTTCCCGCTGTCAGCCATGTGTTCAACTTCGACGTTCCCAGCCATGCCGAGGATTATGTGCACCGCATCGGGCGAACCGGCCGGGCGGGGCTCGAAGGCAAGGCGATAACGCTGTTCGTGCCGGGCGACGAGAAGTATCTCGACGCCATCGAGAAGCTTCTCGAAAAACCACTGCCCCGACGCGCGCCAGAGACGGCGACGCCGCCGGCCGAGATGTCATCCGGCGAGGCGCCGACCACGGATACCCCGCATGCCGACACCGGCGAGACGCCCGCTCCGAAGCGGCGTGCGCGGCGCGGCGGGGCCAAGCGCTCGCAGGCGAAGGACACACCGGCGCATGAGAACACCGCACAGCCCGCCGACATGGCACCTGCCGGCGATTCCGCCACGTCAGAGGCAGACGCGACGCAGCCAGACGATGCACCACAACGCGAAACCGCACCCGCCGACAGCCGGGCGGAGGCGGCCGGCACGCGCAGCCGCCGTGCGGGCGTCGGCAAGGGCAAGGCCGCGGCGGCGGCGTCCAAGGGCCAGAAGGACTGCGTCGTGGGCATGGGCGACCATGTGCCCGACTTCCTGACCCGCAGCTTTGTCCCCGGCGAAAAAGACGACTGACCGAGACCGACCGCCCGGCGACACCGCGTCCGCATGGCCCGAGCGTGACGGCCAGCGGCCGCAGGATCGCAGGTGCCCGGACAGACCGGTCGCGAGTCAGACACCACCCAGAGATACCGGCCCCAAAGAGAATGCGGCGCCCGCCCGCCTCCTTCTGATGGCGGACCGGTCCTTTCCCGCATCGAGCGTCGGGGAGTGCCCGGGCGAATTTCGTGCCCCGTATTTCACGCCGCTGATCGAGGGTAACACGCTTGCAGCCCGCAACACGCGACAGTCCGGGCCTGAGCCGGCGCGTCAGCCGGCTTCCATCCGGCTGATGATCACGCGCAGCTCTGGCTTGCGGCCGATTTCCTCCATCGCGACCTGACGCGCGACGCGGCGCAGCCCGTCCTCGAGCCGGTCGTCATCCATGAGAACCTTGCGCCCGGCGGTTTCGCAAAAGCCGTTGAGTTCCACTTCGATGCGATCGATGAGCAGACCGCCCGACCGCCCGGCCTCCGGCAGCCCCATCGTCTCGGCCCACGGTTCACCGAGCAGGGTGCCGTCCTCCTCGATGAGCAACGACACCACCACCAGCCCGTTGAGCGCCATGCGGATGCGATCGCGCACCACCCCGTCGCGCGCTCCGATCAGAACCGACCCGTCCAGATAGCTGCGCCCGGCCGGAATCTCGTCAACGATGCGGGGCGCATCACCGGTCACATCCACCACGGTTCCATTGGGCGCGACCAGACTGGCGACGCCGCTTTCGATGGCGATGCGGGCATGTTCGCGCAGATGCCGGTGTTCGCCATGCATCGGCAACGTCATCTGCGGCTTGACGAGATCATGGATCGTCTCAAGGTCGGGCCGGTTCGCGTGGCCCGACACGTGATACTTGCCATCCTCGGCATCGACGACATCGACTTCCATCTCGCTGAGCTGGTTGATGATCCGCAGCACGCCACGCTCGTTGCCCGGAATCGTCTTCGACGAAAACAGGAACAGATCGCCGGATTTCAGACGCAGCCCCATATACTTGCCCTGCGCCAGCTGCGCCGAGGCCGCGCGGCGTTCCCCCTGACTGCCGGTAACGATCATCATCAGTTCCCCGCGCGGCAGCTGCGCGGCCTCCTCGGGGGTGATGACGGGCGGGAAATCGGGCAGCAGTCCGGCGTCCTCCGCAGTCTTGACCATGCGCTGCATCGCCCGGCCCAGAAGGCAGATGGAACGCCCCGAGGCCCGTCCCGCCTCGGCCAGCGTCTTGACCCGCGCAACATTCGACGCAAAGGTCGTCGCCGCGACCGCCCCGGGTGCCTGCTGGATCAGCTCGCCGATGGACGGGGCGAGCGAGGCCTCCGAGCGCCCCGGCTGCGGCGAGAACACATTGGTCGAATCGCAGGTCAGCACCTTCACATTGGCGCGCGCGATCTCCTCGAACGCGGCCGGATTCCAGGGTTCGCCGACGACCGGGTGCGGGTCGAGCTTGAAATCGCCACTGTGCAGGATCAGCCCGGCCGGGGTGTCGATCACCAGCGCCGAGGCTTCGGGCAGCGAATGGCTGACCGGCACGAAGCCCACGCTGAACGGCCCTGCGGCAATGCGGCGCGGATAGGCCGGGGCGGTCTGCACCTCCTCGGGGTCGAGGCCGTGCTCCTGCATCTTCATCCGGGCGATCCGTGCGGTGAAGTTGCGTGCGTGCACCGGTACCCGCAGCCGGTCCCACAACAACGCGAGAGCGCCGACATGGTCTTCATGCGCATGGGTGATGAAGATCGCCTCCAGCCGGTCCACACGCTCGGCAAGCCAGGCGACATCGGGCATGATCAGCCCGACGCCGGGTGTGGTGTCCATGTCCGGAAAACTCACCCCCAGATCGACAAGGATCAGCCTTTCCTTCCCCGGCGGGCCGTAACCATAGACATAGGCGTTCATGCCCACCTCGCCGGCCCCGCCAAGGGGGATGTAGATAAGGCGTTCCGTGCTCATCGCGTATCCTTGTTGAATTTGTGTATGACGGTCAGGCCGTGCATCGTCAGGTCGTCCTCGATCACATCGAAAAGCACATCCCCCTGCGCAAAGAGCGAGGCCAGCCCCCCGGTTCCGATGATGCGCATCGGGCGGTCCACTTCGGCCCGGATCCGGTCGCAGATACCGCTCACGAGCCCGATATACCCCCAGAACACACCCGACTGCATGCAGGCCAGGGTATTCGTGCCGATCACGGTTTGCGGTTTGCTGACATCGACATGCGGCAGCGCCGCGGCGGCCTGGTGCAGCGCCTCGAGGCTGAGATTCACGCCCGGCGCGATCACGCCGCCGACATAGGCCCCATCTTCGGCCACCACGTCGAACGTCGTCGCCGTGCCGAAATCCACCACGACCAGATCGCCGCCATGGCGCTCAAACGCCCCGGCTGTATTGACCAGACGGTCCGGCCCCACCTGCGTGCCGGGATCGACGCGCGGCAGCACCGGCAGACGACACCCCTCCTTGCCCACGACGAGCGGCCTGCAGCCGAAATACCGATCCGCCAGTAAACGCAGGTTGAACACCACGCGCGGCACGGTGGAGGAGATGATCATCTCGTCGATCTTCACATCGATCCGGTGCAGATGCATCAGCGTGGACAACCACACGAAATACTGGTCGGCGGTGCGCCGATGCTCGGTGGCGGTCCGCCACGTCGCCAGGAATTGCGTGCCGTCCCAGATCGAGAAGACGGTATTGGTGTTGCCGCAGTCAATCGCCAGGAGCATGTGGCGTTTCCTCTCCAAAATGCACATCGGCGGCCGGAATCACGCGCCGTCCCGCACCTGTCGATACGACCAGAGCCCCGGACGAATCCAGCGTTTCGAACACCCCCTCGATCGTTTCGCGCGGGGTGCGCGCGACAATCGGCTGCCCGAGACGCGCCGCGCGCGCAAGCCAGGCTTCGCGCAGCGGCGCGAAGCCGTCGCGCGTCAGCGTCGCCTGCCACCTCGCCAGGGCGGGCGCCAACCGATCGAGCAGCTCGGGCGGGTCGATCCGTGCGCCGGTGACGTCAACGACGCTGCCGGGCGGCGGCCCGGCGCCGTCGGGCAGTTCGGGGACGTTCGCCAGATTGACCCCGACCCCGATCACCAGCACGGGCGCACTCGCGCCGTCCACCGGGGTCAGGCTTTCGAGCAGGATACCCGCGACCTTTGACCCTGCAGCAAGCACGTCGTTGGGCCATTTCAGGCTGAAGCTGTGCGGCCGCCCCGTCAACGCGCCGAGGGCATCATGCAGCGCCAGCGCGGCCGCAAAGCCATGTAGCGCCAGGTGTTGCGGCGGCAGCTCGGTTGCAGCCACCAGCGACGCCGCGAAGTTGCCCTCCGGATCCGCCCAGGCCCGCCCTCGCCGTCCGCGCCCGGCTGTCTGCCGGCGCGCCAGAATCCAGCACGGTTCCTGTGTACGGGGTGCGCGGCGCAGGGCCTCGGCATTGGTGCTGTCCACCTCGTCGAGAATCACGCGGCCCACGCCCGCGGGCCAGGGGGTCTCAGCGCACAAGGGTCAGGGCCGCGGCCTCGGCGAAGGACTCGATGCCGAACAGATTGACCACACCCACCAGCATGATCAGCGCCGACGCCATCAGCAGGCCCCATTGCGCCGCCGGCATCCGGCTGTCCAGCGCCTCGCCCTCCTCGCCGAAATACATGTAGTAGACGATCCGCAGATAGTAGAAGGCGCCGATCACCGAGGCGATCACCCCCGCCACTGCCAGCCAGGCCAGCCCGGCCTCGACCGCCGCCCAGAGCACGTAGAGCTTGCCGAAGAAGCCCACCATCGGCGGCACACCCGCAAGACTGAACATCAGCACCAGCACCGCCGCGGCCTTGAGCGGCTCGCGCCGCGAATACATGTTCAGGCTCGCGATGTCGGTCACTGGACGGCCGTCGCGGCTCATCGAGAGGATGAAGGCGAAGGTGCCGATATTCATCGTCACATATATCGCGGTATAGACCAGCATCGCCTGCACCCCCTGCGCGGTGCCGGCCGCCAGCCCGACCAGCGCGTAGCCCATATGCGCGATCGATGAATAGGCCATCAGCCGCTTGATGTCGCGCTGCCCGATGGCGGCGATACCGCCCA
>CAZMBT010000085.1:5981-8201 GCA_964564395.1 uncultured Alkalilacustris sp. | reverse complement strand
AACGCGGCAGGATACCCAGAACCGCCTTGCCGATCATGCTCTTGCCGGCGCCGCTTTCGCCCACCAGCCCATGCACCTCGCCCGGTGCCAGATCCAGCGCCACGGATCGCAGGATGCGTTCGCGGGTGCCGCGCAGGGCGGCGCTGAGATCGCGTATCTGAAGCAGGGAGGTCATCGCAGCACCGGATCGAAGCGGTCCTTGAGCCCCTCGCCGAATTGCGAGAGCGACAGGACAGTCAGAAACAGCGTGATCAGAGGGAAGATCAGCACCCACCAGCTTTGATGAATGGCCGCGCGCCCCTCGGCGATCATGCCGCCCCAGGTGGGATCGTCCGTGGGAATGGACAGGTTCACGAAACTCAGGATCGCCTCGACGATCACCGCGATCCCCATTTCCAGCGACAGAAGCGCGACAATGGTCGGCAACACGTTTGGCAGAATCTCGCGCAGCATCGTGCGCAGCCGCGAATAGCCGGCCACCTGCGCCGAGGCGACGTAATCCATCGCCGACTGGTTCATCGCCTCGGCCCGCACCACGCGGCAAAAGCGGGTCCAGTCGATCACGACGATGGCGATGATGATCGAGATCAGCCCCGGCCCCAGCACCGCGATCAGCAAAATCGCGAACAGCACCGGTGGAAACGCCATCCAGATATCAACCAGCCGCGAGACGACCAGATCGGGCAGCCCGCGATAATATCCCGCGACCAGCCCCAGCGTCGCGCCGATGACACAGGTGCCCAGCCCGGCGATGACCGCCACGATCAGCGCGATGCGCGCACCGTACAGGATGCGCGACAGGACATCGCGCCCCAGATTGTCGGTGCCGAGCCAGTAACCCGGCTCGGCCCCGTCGATCCAGAAGGGTGGCAGGCGCGAGGTGAACAGATCCTGATCCAGCGGATCATGCGGCGCCAGCCACGGCGCGAGCAGTGCCGCCATCACGATCAGCAGTAGCCATCCCCCCGAAAGCCAGAGCCGCAGCCCGAGCCCGCGGCGCTGCGCGGCGCGTCCGTCAAGCATTGCGCAACCTCGGATTCAGCAGGGCATATGTCATGTCCACGAGCAGATTGATCACCGTGAACAACAGCGCGAACATCAGCACGATCCCCTGGATCAGCGGCAGATCCCGGTTGATCACCGCGTCGATGGCCAGATTGCCGAGCCCCTCATACGCGAACAGCCGTTCGATGATGACGGTGCCGCCGATCAGGAAGGTGAACTGCACCCCGACCAGCGTCAGCGTCGGCAGCACCGCGTTCGGCAACGCCTCGGAGACGATCACGCGCTGCTCGCCGTACCCCTTGGTCCGCGCGAGCACCACGTAATCCAGATGCATGGTCTCCTTGAGCGATTGTTTGAGAAGTTGACCGATGATCGCGGCCAGCGGGATCGACAGCGCCAGGGCCGGCATGAACATATGGGCCAAGAGATCGCGCAGGATGTCGAAGCGCAGGCGCAGGATGCTTTCGAACAGGTAGAAGTTGGTGGCGAATGGCAGGTCCAGATGCGCCGACACCCGCCCCGAGATGTGAAAGACCGGCCACAACACCCCCAGAAGCAGGATCAGCACCAACCCCCACAGGAAGTCGGGGACGGACAGCCCGATGCCATTGGTCACATCCACCGCCGCCTCGGCGCGGGTGGCGCGGAACCGGGTGCCGGTCAGCGCGAGCGCACCGCCAAGGATGACCGCGAAGACCAGCGCGAGGATGCTCAGCTCCAGCGTGGCGGGCAACCGGCCCAGAACCAGCGTGGACACGCTCTGTCGCGTCGAGATCGAGGTGCCGAAATCGCCCTGCAACACATTGCCCAGCCACAGGAAGAACTGCTCGGGGATCGAGCGGTCCAGCCCGTAAAGCGCGTTGAGCCGTGCGATGTCGGCCTCCGATGCGCCGGGCGGCAGCATCATCGCCACCGGGTTGCCCGGCACGACGCGGATCACGAAGAACACCACGACCGCAACCCCGAACAGGGTCACGAGCGTGGTCAGGAGTCGCAAGAGAATTGCGCGCAGGAGTCGCATCGCTGATGGGCTTTCCTGTCAGGGTCGCGGTTTCGTTGGCCGCCGGCGCTGCCGGCGGCCCGAATTGCCGCCTCAGGCGCGGCGCATCAGATGCGGCAACAGCGCCCCGGAGGCATGCGGCGTCACCTCGATGCGATCAGTGTGCAGGATCGGCTGCACATACTGCATCAGCGGGATCACCAGACCTTCCTCGG
>CAZMBT010000085.1:0-5881 GCA_964564395.1 uncultured Alkalilacustris sp. | reverse complement strand
GTGTGCAGGATCGGCTGCACATACTGCATCAGCGGGATCACCAGACCTTCCTCGGCCACGAAGCGGTCGACCTCTTGCCAGCCCGCTATCCGCTCTTCCTCGTCGGCGATGTCCCAGAGCCGGTCGATCTTGTCGATCAGATCCTGCCCGTCCCACACGCCATGGGGGCCCGGACCGTACATGGCAAAGCCCGTCGATGTCGTCGGATCCCCCACCGAGTTGCCCCAGTTGTAGAAGGCCGCGGGCGCGAGTTCGTCCGCCGCGCGCAACTCGAAATGCTGCGCAACTTCATAGACCTCGATCTCCGCCTCGATGCCCACGCGCCGCCACATGCCGACGATTGCCTGGATGATCTCGTAATCCTTGGGCTTGAATCCGCGCGTCGTCTGAATGGTGAACCGCACCGGATTGTCCGGGCCGTAGCCGGACTCGGCCAGCAGCTCGCGCGCGAGATCCGGGTCATGCGGCACCTCGATGGTGGGGTCATAGGCCAGGTATTCGGGCGTCTGCAGCGTATGCAGCGGCACGCCGTAGCCTTCCAGCAGGCGGTCGATGATCAGTTCCTTGTCGATCGCGTAATGCGCCGCGAGGCGCACATTGCGATCCAGCATCGGGCCGACATCGTTGATGAACAGCATGCCGATATCCGAAATCGGCCGGTCGGTGCCGCTGATACCGTCACGCGCACGCAGGCGGTCGTATTCCTCATAGGGCACTTCGAGGGTGACATGGCTGTTGCCGCTCTCAATCTCGGCGACGCGACTCGCGGCATCGGTGACAAAGCGGATGGTCACGCTCTCGAACTCGGGCGCACCGCCCCAGTAATCGGGGTTGGCGCGCAGCCGGATGAAGGCGTTGCGCTCGAAACGCTCGACCATGTAGGGGCCGGTTCCGATGGGCGCCGCCTCGAAGCCCTCTGGGCCGACCTCCTCGTAGTAGTGCCTGGGCAGCACATAGCCGGTCAGGAAATACATCCACTTGAAGATCGTCGGCTCGAAGCGCAGCACGTCGGCAGTGACGCGGTTGCCGTCGATCTCGAAATTGCCGATCGTGGACCAGATGAACTGGATCGGGTTGCCCGTCTCCTCTCGCGCGGCACGTTCCAGCGACCACACCACATCCTCGGGCGTAAAGGGCACACCGTCATGCCATGTCACGCCTTCGCGCACATCCATCCAGATCTTGCTGTTGTCCTCGTTCCAGCCCCAATCCGTGATCAGGCCCGGCTCGGGGCTGAGATCCGTCGCCTGGCCGATGTAGCGGTCGAAGACGGACAGATAGATGCCCTGGATCGTCGGGTTGACCGCCGAGGGGCCGACCGTCGGGTCCCAGCTGGGCAGATTCACGTTATAGGCGATGATCAGCTCGTCGATGTCATCCCCGAAGGCCGGAAGCCCGGCCGCACCGACCGCGAGCGCCGCTGTGGAGGCCTGAAGCAGACCGCGCCGTGACAATGTGAGTTTCATGTTGTGTCTCCCTGTCTTTCGTTTTCGAGGTTTCGCAGACCGTCCCGGCAATGACGCCGGGCCGATCACCCGCCCGCAAGGGCGCGTCCGAGAAGATAGCCGGAACCGGCTCCGACACCGGCACCGGGCCAGACGCCAGCGCCGACCAGATGCAGGCCCTTCACAGGTGTGCGGCCATCGGCATGGCCGCGCAGCGGCCGGAAGAGGAAATGCTGCGCCAGATGGTGGCTGCCACAGACCTGATCGCCCCCCACGAGATTGGGGTTGTCCGCCTCCAGCTGCGGTGGCGTGACCACGCGCTTCGCGATCACCTGCGCACGCACACCCGGTGCGTGACGCTCGATGATGTCCATCACCCGCGCCGCCATCGGTTCGGCGGCGGCGTCCCAGTCGCGCGCATCGATCGTGCCGCCGGCATCGCCGCGGATATCGGCCGGAACCATCCGCACCTGAACCCACAGCGTGTGCTTGCCTTCCGGCGCGCGCGACGGATCGACGGTGCCGGGCTGCCCGACGACGATCACCGGCGCATCGGGCAGCAGCCCGGCCTGAGCCTGCGCGTAGGTTCGCGCCATCTGATCGAGCGACGGCGCGATGTGCACATAGGCAAAGCGCTGCAGCGCCGCGTCGGCGCGCCACTGCGGCAGCGCATCCAGCGCAAGATGCAGCATCATCGTCCCCGGCGCGTGTGCGAAGTTGCGCAAACCGGCATCGAAGCGCGCATCGCCCGACTCGCCTTCCAGCAGCTGGTCCACAAGCGCGCCGGGCGCGGTACCGGCGATCACGGCGCGACGCGCCGCGACGCGGGTGCCGTCCGACAGCTCGACCCCAATGGCGCGCCCGCCCTCGCGCAGCACGCGGCGGACCGGGGCGTCGCACTGGACGACGCCACCGCTTTCCTCGACCATCGCCTGCAGCGCATGAGTGACGGTATCGGCACCGCCGCGACCCAGCACCATGCCGAAGCTTTGATTCGCCATCCCCTCCAGATACGGAAACAGCGCCCCGCCCGCGATGTCGGGCGCGAAATCCAGATGCATCCCCCACGCCGCCAGCAATGCGCGCATCTGCGGGGTCTCGAACCGCTCGTTCAGATACTGGCGCGGCGAGGCCAGCAGAAAGCGCGCCAGATCCTGCGTCCCGGCCAGTCCGCGGCGGCGCAGCGTTCGCCACAGAAAAGCTGCAAGTGCACGTTTCTTCATCGGGCTCGACAGCAGGCCGAACAACGATTCGGCCGCATCACCGAAACCGGCGAGCATGTCCTCCCATGCGGCCGCGTCGCGTTCGGAAAAGGCGGCGATACGTGCCCGGGTGGCATCCCGGTCGGTGCTCACGCCCAGCCAGCGCCCATCCTCGAACACGCTGGCAAAGCAGTCCGACACCGGGGCGAACTCCAGCCCGTGCCGCGCCAGGTCGTCGCCATAAGCGCGAAAGAAGGCCGACCCCGCGAACAGGCTGAGGTTCATCGCGCCCCAGTCATGGCGAAACCCGGACTCGGTCAGCTCCAGCGTCTTGATCGCTCCGCCGGCCCGCGCGGCTTGCTCGAACACCGCGGCCCGCCAGCCACGCCGACCCAGATGCGCGGCGCAGGCAAGCGCGTTGTGCCCAGCCCCGACGATGACGGCATCGAACTCACCCTGCACTCAACTCACCCTGCACCGTCGGTCCTCTCAAAAGCGATATTTGTTTCCTTTTGGCTTATATATTTGCAAGAGCATACAATTCTGTCTAGCATCTTCTGCACTGAGTTCACAGCCCCGCCAACGGGACGCGATCAACACGGAGGAGATAGAAGCATGACGGATCAGAATGTTCTGGCGACACTTGGCGCCAAGCTGGCCAGTGGCGATGTCCGGGTGGTGGATCTGTCGGGCCCGCTCGGCCCGGACACGCCGATCCTGCAGCTGCCGCCGGATTTTGCCAAGAACACGCCGAAGGTCGAGATCCACAAGATCAGCGAATATGACGAGGATGGCCCGTTCTTCGCCTGGAACTGGATGGTGCTGGGGGAGCATTCGGGCACCCATTTCGACGCCCCGCATCACTGGATCACCGGCAAGGATTTCGAGGACGGATATACCGACCGCATCCCGCCGCAGAAGTTCATCGGCCGGTTGAATGTCATCGACTGCTCGGCCGAAGCCGCAGCGGATCCCGATTTCCTGCTGACGGCCGACCATGTGAAAGCCTGGGAAAAGACGCATGGCGAGATCGGCGAAGGCGAATGGGTCGTCATGCGCACCGACTGGTACAAGCGCAGCCATGACGAGGCGCTGTTTCTCAACACCGACGAGAACGGCCCGCACTCGCCGGGACCGACGGCCGACTGCATCGAGTATCTTGTCGGCAAGGGCATTCAGGGCTGGGGCAGCGAATGCATCGGCACGGATGCCGGCAGCGCCGGCGGCATGGAGCCGCCCTTTCCCGCGCACAACCTGCTGCACAAGCACAACCGTTTCGGGCTGGCCAGCCTTGCCCATCTCGACGAATTGCCGCCGAAAGGCGCGATCCTGATCGCCGCGCCACTCAAGATCGTGCGCGGAACCGGAAGTCCGATCCGCGCGCTGGCGCTGGTCGAAGGCGGCTGATCCCCGGAATGGCGCAGCACGACCATGTGATCATCGGCTCGGGCATCAATGCCCTGGTCGCGGCGGCCATGCTGGCCGGCAAGGGAAAACGCGTGCTCGTGCTGGAGCGGGCGGACCGGCTCGGTGGCTGCATGTACACCGATCAGATTACCGAGCCGGGCTTTCATCACGATGTGATGGCAGCCACCTTCGTGCTGTTCCTGACCTCGCCGGCGCATGCCGCGCTGGGTCAGGATCTGGCCCGGCACGGGCTCGAGTTCTGTCACACGCCGCACCCCACCGCCGTGCTGCGCCCGGACGGGTCGAGCCTGGTGCTGACCACGGATCGCGATGCGAATATCGCGACCTTCAACGCGTTGGCGTCGGGGGACGGCGATGCCCATGCCGCGGCCGTGCAGGGCGTCGAGGCCGATGCGGATGTCATTTTCGCGCTTCTGGGCGGCGATCTGTGGAGCTGGTCCACCCTGCGATTGATGGCCGGGCAGGCCTTCCGGCGCGGCCCGCGGGGGCTGGCGGCCTGGCTGGGCCGGATGCTGCCCCCGGCGCGCGGCTGGCTCGAAACCGGGTACCGCGCCGAGCTGGTGCGCGCGCTTTTTGCCCCTTGGGTGCTGCATGCCGGGCTGACGCCGGAGTCGACCTACAGTGCGCAAATGGGCAAGGTCATCGCCTTCGCGCTGGAAGCCGCCGGCGCGCCGGTGGTCAAGGGCGGCGCCGGCCAGGCCGTCGCGGCGTTTCGCGCCCTGATCGAGGAACGCGGCGGCACGCTGCGCACCGGCGTCGATGTCGACCGCATTCTGACGCGCGGCGGCCGGGCGCAGGGCGTGATCACCGCCTCGGGCGAGGAGATCACGGCGCGAAACGTCATTGCCTCGGTCGCGCCGGGGCAGCTGCATGACCGCTTGCTGCGCGATGTCGAACTGCCGCGCGAACAGGCCGCCACGCGCGGTTTCCGCCACGGTCGGGGCAATTTCCAACTGCATTACGCGCTTGACGCCCCGCCGCAATGGCGCGCGGACGGGCTGGACAATGTTGCGCTGATCCATCTCGCCGACAGCGTTGACTCGGTCTCGGGGTCTTCGAACGAGGCCGAACGCGGCTTGCTGCCTCAGGTGCCGACGATCTGCGTGGGCCAGCCCCATGCGCTGGATCCGTCGCGCGCGCCCGAGGGCAAGGCCGTTCTCTGGCTGCAGATCCCGGATGCGCCGCGCGTGCTCAAGGGTGACGCCGCGGGCGCGATCGATACCGCGTCAGGCTGGAGCGAGGCCACCCGCGAGGCGTTTGCCGACCGGATCGAGGGCATACTCGCGCAGCATATCGAGGGGTTCGACAAGCTGGTCAGGGCACGGCGGGCCTATTCACCGCAGGATCTCGAGGCGCTCAACATCAATCTGGTGGGCGGCGATCCCTATGGCGGGGCGTGCAGCATCGACCAGTTTTTCCTGTGGCGCCCCTTCGCACATTCCGTCAATGGCACCACGCCGGTACGCGGTCTGTATCACGTCGGGGCGTCCACCCATCCCGGACCCGGGCTCGGCGGCGGGTCCGGCTACCTGCTGGCGAGGAGGCTGGGCGCATGAGGGATGACGGCCAGGACGGCACAGCGATGGAGACCACGCGCCTTGGCGAGATAGGTCTGAACAACTTCGCCCCCTATCTGATGAACCGAATCATGGGGCGCTACAATGCCAGCCTGCGCGACGAGCTTGCGCAGCTCGGGCTGAGCACGCCCAAGATGCGCACCCTGGCCGTGCTGTCGGTGGTGGACGGCGTGCAGATCGGCAAACTCGCCGTCTATGCCGTCGTCGAACAGTCCACCCTGAGCCGAAC
>CAZMBT010000084.1:0-8302 GCA_964564395.1 uncultured Alkalilacustris sp. | reverse complement strand
AGATCGACGCGACGATGATGCGCGACGGCATGGCCAATCTGGTCATGACCGAAGAGCGCATGGTCGAGCTCGGTCTGCCCGATTTCGGCCCGGCCTTCGAGGTCAGCTGCCAGAATCACGGCGGTTCGGGTGAGGCGATGATCCAGCAATGGGATGCCAGCGCTCAGGAGTGGAACCTGATCACCGACTGGATCGCGCCGGACCGCGATCTGATCATGGAGCTGGTGATGGAGGACTCGCTCGCCTACGCCGCGGAGAACGACATCACCCCCGGCTGCCTGAATTGATGAACCCGCCCGGCGCGCTTTGCGCGCCGGGCTCCACAGTGCGCCGCAGATCGGCGCGCCGGCGCTTGTAACAGATGGATCCCGACCGATGCTTGACGCAGGACGCACGCGCGAGGCTCTTCTGGAGATCAACAATATCGAGGTGATCTACAATCACGTCATTCTCGTCCTGAAGGGCGTCAGCCTCACGGTGCCCAAGGGCGGCATCACGGCCCTGCTGGGTGGTAATGGCGCGGGCAAGACGACGACGCTGAAGGCGGTGTCGAGCCTGCTGCACTCGGAGCGCGGCGAAGTCACCAAGGGCAGCATCCTGTATCGGGGCGAGCCGGTGGAAAACCGCAGCCCATCCGACCTTGTCGAAAAGGGCGTTATCCAGGTCATGGAGGGGCGCCACTGCTTCGAGCATCTGACGGTGGAGGAGAATCTCCTCACCGGCGCTTTCACACGCAGGGACGGCCGCGCCGCCATTCAGGAAGACCTTGAGAAGGTCTACAGCTATTTCCCGCGCCTCAAGGATGTCCGCCGGTCGCAGGCGGGTTATACCTCGGGGGGCGAACAGCAGATGACCGCGATCGGCCGCGCCCTGATGAGCAAGCCCGAGACGATTCTGCTGGACGAGCCGTCGATGGGGCTTGCGCCGCAGTTGGTCGAGGAGATCTTCGGCATCGTTCACAACCTGAACGCGCAGGAGGGCGTGACCTTCCTGTTGGCGGAACAGAACACCAATGTCGCGCTGCGCTTTGCGGATACCGGTTTCATCCTGGAATCCGGGCGTGTCGTCATGGAAGGGGCGGCAGACGCGTTGCGAGAGAACCCCGATGTGAAGGAATTCTATCTTGGCGTGTCCGAGGAAGGGCGGCGCAGCTTTCGCGATGTGCGCAGTTATCGCCGGCGCAAGCGCTGGCTGAGCTGAGCGGCGCCGGTTCCGGCGCGTGTCATCACGCTGCGACCGCCAACGGCCACGAATTTCGGAGAGACCATGACCCAGCCTTTCGACGATCTGGAAATTCGGAGCGCCGAGGCGCGCGCGGCGGATCTGGCGCAGGCCCTGCCGGCACAAATCGCGCGGGCCCGGCGTTGCGCGGGGCTGGCGCCGCTGCTGGGCGATATTGATCCGGCGCGGATCGACTCCGTCGCGGCACTGGCGAGTCTGCCGGTGCTGCGCAAATCCGAACTCGGACAGGCGCAGGCGCAGGAACCCCCGCTTGGCGGTCTTGCGCCGTCGGGCGTGCAGGGGATCGAGCATGTATTCCAGTCGCCGGGACCGATCTACGAACCGGGGCGCACCACGCCGGATTGGTGGCGGATGGGGCGCTTTCTGCATGCGGCCGGGCTCGGACCCGGCGACATCGTCCAGAACTGCTTTTCCTATCATTTCGTCCCGGCGGGCATGATGTTCGAATCGGGTGCGCGCGCTGTCGGGGCGACGGTGTTCCCTGCCGGCACCGGCCAGACCGAGCTGCAGGTGCGCGCCGCCGCCGATATCGGCTGCACCGCATATGCGGGCACGCCCGATTATCTGAAGGTCATCCTCGACAAGGCCGACGAGACGGGTGCGAAACTTGCGTTCCGTACCGCGGTTGTGGGGGGCGGCGCGCTGTTTCCCAGCCTGCGTGAGGCCTATGCGGATCGCGGCATTAACTGCATGCAGTGTTACGCGACGGCGGATCTGGGCAATGTCGCCTATGAAACCCGCGATGCGCAGGGGCGGCTCAATGACGGCATGGTGGTGGATGAGGGGGTCATCGTCGAGATCGTGCGTCCGGGGACCGGGGACCCGGTCGCTCCGGGCGAAGTGGGGGAGCTGGTGGTGACATCGCTCAACCCGGACTATCCGTTGATCCGCTTTGCCACCGGCGACATGTCGGCGGTCCTGGAGGGTGAAAGCCCCTGCGGGCGCACGAATCTCCGCATAAGGGGCTGGATGGGGCGCGCGGATCAGACCACCAAGATCAAGGGCATGTTCGTGCGTCCCGAGCAGGTGGCCGCCTTTGTCGCGCGCCACGAAGAGGTGGCGCGCGCGCGAGTCATCGCGACGCGTGCCGGCGAGACGGATGTGATGACCGTCAAGATCGAAACCCGCGCCGCCAATCCTGCGTTGTACGAGAGCTCACTGATGGATACGCTCAAGATGCGGGGCAAGGTCGAACTGGTGCCTCCGGGGTCGCTGCCAAATGACGGCAAGGTGATCGAGGACCAGCGCAGCTATGACTGAGTGACGGCCCCGCCCGTATGGGAAGGAGGCCCGGATGTCGACGTTCAAGCTGTTTCCCGTTCTGGCGCTGATGATGGCGGCGCCTGCAGCGGCAGATACCCGTGCGCTTGTTATCGGAAACGAAGACTATGCCGCGGCCGATCGCGTGCCGGGCGCCGCCGATGCCATGGCGGCAGCCGATGCTTTGGCCGAAGCGGGGTTCGAGGTGATCGCGGGCCGGGACCTCGAGGCCGGCGCGATGCGCGCTCATCTTTCCGAACTGATCGAGTCCGCGCCGTCCGAGCGGCTGGTGATCGTGCTGTCCGGGCATTTCGCGGCATCCCCGCAGGCCAGCTGGTTCCTGGGAACCGAGGCCGAGCGCCCCTCGATCGCAACGGTCGACGGGGCCGGAATGCAGATTTCGGCCGTGCTCGGGGTGGCCGCCGGCACGCCGGGGGGCGCCGTTGTGCTGCTGGGAACGCAGGACGATGCCGACATCGCTCTGGGCACCGGCCTGCGTGCGGGGATCGGCGCGTTGGATGTGCCGCAGGGGGTGACGGTGATCCGCGGAGAAACTGCCGAGATCGCCGCCTTTGCCCGCGATGCGCTCACCACCCCCGACGAAAACCTGCCGGATCTGCTGGCCGACTGGCCCGACCTTGCCGCCGAGGGTTTCCTGTCGCGCCTGCTGCCCTTTCTGCCGGCCGGGATGCTGCCTGACCCGGATGCGGACGCGGAGCGCGCCGCGCGTGCCGAAGCGGCAGAGCGCGCCCTGTGGGACGAGGTGCGCGAGGCGGACACGCGCGAGGCCTATGAGCGTTATCTGGCCCGCCATCCCGAGGGCCGCTTCGCCGATAGGGCCCGTGCGGCGATCAACGAGCTTTCCGCCAGCCCCGAAGAAATCGAGACGGCGCTGGATCTCGACGCGAGCCAGCGCCGGGCGATACAGCGTCAGCTTACCGTGCTGGGTTTCAATACACGCGGCGTCGACGGCATCTTCGGCCCTGGCACACGCGGCGCGATCACCGGCTGGCAGGAGCGGCGTGGGCTGCCCGCAAGCGGCTTTCTCAGTGAAGGCCAGCTTGAGTTGCTGGCCGAGGATGCCCGCCGCCGCGAGGCCGAGATCGCCCGCGAGGAGCAGGAGCGCCGCCTGGAGCGCGAGCGCAACGATCGCGCCTTCTGGCGTGACACCGGTTCGGGCGGCGACGAGGCCGGTCTGCGCGCCTATCTGGAGCGCTTCCCGCAAGGGCTGTTCGCGGATGTCGCGCGTGAGCGGCTTGCCGAATACGACGCTGCGCGCGATCGCCGCGCCTGGGGCCGGGCGCGCGACGAGGATACCGCCGCCGCCTACCGCCGCTATCTGGAGGATCATCCCGAAGGGGCCTATGCCGACCGCGCCCGTGCGCGCCTTGAAGAATTCACACGCGCCGAACGCGCCGAGCGCGACCGCCGCGCCTGGGAGGAGGCGCGGGCCGAGGACACGGCGCGCGCCTATCGCCGGTATCTCGATGCGTTTCCCGACGGCGCCTTCGCCGATGCAGCACAGGATCGATTGGCGGAACTGACCCGCGACGACGAGGCGCAGGCCCGTGCAGCTGAGGCAGCGCTGAACCTCAACACCTTCTCGCGTCAGCTCATCGAAGCGGAATTGCGCGGGCAGGGCTTCGACCCCGGGCGCATCGACGGGCGGTTCGATGACGACACCCGCGCGGCGATCCGGCGTTATCAGAGTGCCCGGGGTCTTCCGGTGACCGGTTACGTGAGCCAGCAGATGCTCAGCGGGCTGATCGCCGGTGTGTTGCCGTTCTCGATCAATTAGAGCGGATCTCGCCGGGTCGGCCGCGGAGCCGCCCGGGGCGCTTGCGGCCCGGGCATGCACCCTCCCTCGGGCGGTCGCATGCCCTCCGTCCCACCAAGGCGAATCCCGATCAAATGCGACAGGCGACAGAACGAGACGCGTCTGACAGGATCGGAATACGGATGTCGCGGAGACCATGAAAGTAACGGACCGCCGGAACTGCTTCCGGCGGTCCGAACATGTGGTTGCGCGCGTCCTCTCAGCCCTGCCGGGCCTTGAAACGACGCTGCGTCTTGTTGATCACGTACACCCGGCCCTTGCGACGCACGACGCGACAGTCGCGATGACGCTGCTTGAGCGAGCGGAGCGAATTCCTGACCTTCATCAGCCTTCTCCTGGTCGCGGCGCGCATGCGCCCTTGAAACTCTTGCCCCTGCGGGGCGTCTGAATCGGCCTCGAAAGGCCATGGTGGGCGCGACTGGGTTCGAACCAGTGACCCCTACGATGTCAACGTAGTGCTCTACCGCTGAGCTACGCGCCCGATCCGCATGGCCGCCCGCTGTATCGCAAGATACTGCCGCAGGGCGCGCCATGACCGGCCTTGGCTATAAAAGGACTCGCGGCGGGGTTCAAGGGCTTTTGGCATTGACGAAAACCGCGCTATCCTGTCGTCGGAGGATTGCAGATGACAGGCCCGACCTTTCGACTTTCAATGCCCGATCAGAGCCGCGGCGGCGTCGTTTTTGCCTCGCCGCACAGCGGCAATCTGTACCCGCCGGACTTCGTCGCCGCCAGCCAGCTCGACGAGTTGGCCTTGCGGTCCTCCGAGGATGCCTTTGTCGACGATCTCTTCGGCGATGCGCCGCGCCACGGCGCGCCTTTGTTGGCAGCGCTGGCGCCGCGCGCCTATGTCGATGTCAACCGCGCCGCCGATGAGCTCGACCCCGCCCTGATCGCGGGGCTGCAGCGCAGTCTGCAGAACCCGAGGATCAATTCGGGGCTGGGGGTGATTCCGCGCGTGGTCGCGGGCGGACGCAGCATCTATCGCGGCAAGATTCCCCGCCGCGAGGCCGAGGAGCGGTTGGCCCGGGTCTGGCATCCGTATCACGACGCGCTTCGCAGCCTGCTTGCACGGATCCATGCCGCTTCGGGCGAGGTGGTGCTGATCGATTGCCACTCGATGCCGCGCGAAGCGCTGGGCGCCGCCCGTTCCCCGGCGCGGACAAGGCCGGACGTCGTGCTCGGGGATCGCTTCGGCGCGTCGGCCAGCCCCGAGGTCACGGATCGCGTCGACGCCGCCTTCAAGGCGGCCGGGTTCCGCGTCGCGCGCAACACGCCGTTCGCGGGTGCCTTCATCGCCCAGCATTACGGGCGCCCGTCGCGCGGGCAGCATGTCGTGCAGGTCGAGATCGATCGCGGCCTCTACATGCATGAGGCCGAGCTGCGTCCCAATGCGGACTACATGTCGGTGAAGGCAGCGTTGACGCGGGTCATTGCCGAGCTGGCGGCCGCGCCCGGACCGGGCGACACCGCGATGGCGGCGGAATAGGGTCAGCGCAACGCGCGGCCCTTGATGATCGCGTCCGAGCCGAAACGCGCGCGGATGGTGTCGCGCGCCCGCTCGGCGCGACTGCGTTGCGCGCCCTGCGGGGACAACAGGTCTTCCGTGCGATCGGCGTTGCAGGCCGGGTGCAGACCGCTCAACCCGACGCCGATCAGGCGAAGCGGCCCATGCGGGCTTGCCTGATCAAGCAGGTGGCGCGCTTGCGCGTACAGCGTTTCGGCCATTTGCGACGGCTCGCGCAGGCTGCCGCGCCGGGTGACGAGGCGATGATCCGCACGCTTCATCTTCAGCGTGACCACCTCGCCGGCCAGCGCTTTCGCCTTGGTGCGGTCGCTGACCTTCTCGGCAAGGCGCCACAGATGTCCGTCGAGCAGGGCGGTGTCGCTGACATCGTCGGCAAATGTGGTTTCGTTGGAAATCGACTTGACCGGCGTGCGGGCCGAGACGACGCGCGAATCCTGCCCGCGCGCCATTTTGAACAGCCGGTCGCCCATGCTCCCGAGCCGCTGCACAAGTCCTCGTCGGTCCCAGCGCAGCACATCGTCGATGGTGTGAATCCCCGCCGCCGCCAGCGCTGCCTGGCCGGCTGCCCCGATGCCGGGAATCACGCCAACGGGTTTGCGGCGCAGAAACTCGGCCGTCTCCGCGCGCCCGATGAGCCCGAAACCGCGCGGTTTGTCGAGATCCGAGCCCAGCTTGGCCAGGAATTTGTTGTGGGACAGCCCGATGGAGCCGGAGATCCCCAGCTCCTCCTCCATCTGTCGGACCAGCCCGGCCAGCATGACTGCGGGGGGCCGCCCGTGCAGCCGCTGCGTACCGCTCAGGTCGAGGAACGCCTCATCGAGCGAGAGCGGCTCGACCATCGGCGTCAGCGCGTCCATCATCGCACGGATGGCGCGCGAAATTTCTGCGTAACGGGCGCCGCGCGGCTTGATGACCACAGCCTCGGGACACCGGCGCAGTGCCTCGAACATCGGCATCGCCGAGCGTACCCCGTTGATGCGCGCGATGTAGCAGGCCGTCGAGACGACCCCGCGCCGCCCGCCGCCCACGATGACCGGACGGTCGCGCAGCTCCGGGTTGTCACGCTTTTCCACACTGGCATAGAATGCATCGCAATCCATGTGCGCAATGGACAGGGCGAAGAGCTCAGGATGCGCGATGACGCGTGGCGAGCCGCACGCCGCGCAGCGCCGCAGCATGGCGGCCTCGGATGTTGTCAGGCAGTCGCGGCAAAGGGCAGGCATCCTGCAAGGGTACCGCGTTTGCGACCGCGACGGAACCGAGGTCGCGCCCTTGTCGCGGTGCCCCCGCCGATCGGGCAGGCACTTTTCATGTCTCTCGCGGGGCGCTAAGCACGGCACAGTCGAACGAAGGGCGGGCCATGTCAGCACCGCAGAGTTTATCGGCCCGGTTGCGATGGGTGCTGCCGCTTTATCGCCTCTTGTGGTGTGCCGGATTGCCGGCCGCGCTGGCCTATCTGTGGTGGCGCGGGCGTCGCGATCCGGACTATGCCCGCCATTTGGCAGAGCGTTTCGGGGACGGTCCTGTGCCCGCCGGGGCGGTGTGGGTACACGCAGTGTCACTGGGCGAGACGCGCTCGGCCTTTCCGCTTGTCCGGGCGTTGCTGGCGCGCGGCGAAACGGTCGTGACGACCCATCTCACGCCGGCTGGTCGTCGCGCGGCCGAGGCCGCCTTCGCCGAGGAGTGCGCGGGCGGACGCGTCAGCGTGCGCTACCTGCCTGTCGAGCAGGGATGGGCCTGGCGGAGGCTTCTGCGCCGGGCGCATCCGAAACTGATCCTGTCGCTGGAAATCGAGATCTGGCCCGTGATGATCGCCGAGGCGGCGCGCGCCGGGATTCCCCTGTGGCTGATCAACAGTCAGGTGCCCGAGCGCAGCCTGCCGCGTGCAACGCGCCTGGCGCGCTGGTTGGGCCATCCCGTCGCCGGTGTCGCCGGAGTGCTGGCCAAATCCGATCGTCATGCCGCCCGCTTCCGGGCGCTGGGCGCCCCGAACGTTCATGTCGGCGGCGAATTGCGCTTTGATCAGCAATGGCCCGAGGCGCATCCGGCGGCAGCGGCGGCGCTGGCCGATGCCGCCGGGCTGCGCGGGCGCGGCGTCGTCACGCTGGCGAGTGTGGTCGCCGGCGAGGACCGGACATATCTGCGCGCCATCGAGGCGGTGCAGGAAGCGGCGGCACGTGACGGGATGGCACCCCCGCTTTTCGTCTATGTGCCGCGCGCGCCCGAGCGTTTTGCGCAGACTGGTGACTGGCTGGAGCAGGCGGGGCAACGGGTCGTCAGGCGATCGCGGTTTCTGGATGCCGCGCTGACGCCGACGCAAGCGCCGCGTGGGTTGTGCGACGCGGATATCCTGTTGGGCGACAGCATGGGCGAGATGTATTTCTATCTTGCGCTGGCCGATGCGGTGGTGATCGGCGGAGGCTTCGTTCCCAAGG
>CAZMBT010000083.1:0-8359 GCA_964564395.1 uncultured Alkalilacustris sp. | reverse complement strand
GGCAGCTTTCTGCGCCCGCAACCCGATGACGGGCAGGAGCCGTTCAACTGTCACAACTTCTTCATGGAAAACCCGTCGCTATCGGGGCGCGGCAGCGCCGGGGCGGCGGATGTACCGAAACTGGCGCGGCGGGCCACTTGACGCCCCCGCCCCCACCGGCCAATCTGCACGCGGTCAGAACAGGACTGTCGATGGACGCCGACACGCTGCGCGACGAAGACAGGCCGCAAGACAGCGGCCCCGCTGCCAATGCCGCCCCGCCGACGGACACGGCGCCCGAAGGACCACAGATTCAGCCCTTGTTCGAACATCCGCAGGCACAGGCGCTGTCGCGGGTCGGCGTCATCGATGTCGGGTCGAACTCGGTTCGGATGGTGGTGTTCGACGGCGCGGCGCGCTCGCCGGCCTATTTCTTCAATGAAAAGATCCTGTGCGGGCTGGGCCGCGGCATGGCGGAAAGCGGCCGGCTGAATCCGCAGGGCCGGGAGATGGCGATGCGCGCGCTGCGCCGATTCGCGGCGCTGGCGCGCGGCATGGCGCTCAGCTCGCTGACGGCGGTGGCCACCGCCGCGCTGCGCGATGCAAGCGACGGCCCAGAATTTCGCGAGGAAGTCCTGCAGGCGACCGGCCTGCAGCTGGGCGTGATCGATGGCGATGAGGAGGCGCGGCTGTCGGCGCAGGGTGTGCTGCTGGGCTGGCCGGAGGCCGAGGGGCTGGTCTGCGACATCGGTGGTGCGTCGATGGAGCTGGCCGAGATTGCCGGCGCGCAGGTCGGCGCGCGGGTGAGCACACCGCTCGGCCCGTTCCGGCTGCAGAACATCCCCGGCGGCCAGAAGGGGCTCAAGGCCCATGTCCGCGCGGTGCTGGAGGGCAGCTGCAACGGGATCGGCCGTCAGCACGAACGGCTCTATCTCGTGGGCGGGTCCTGGCGCGCCATTGCCCGGCTCGACATGGAGCGGCGCGGCTATCCGCTGACGGTGCTGCACGAATACACCATGACGCCGAGATCGCTGCGCGCGACCATGGACTGGATGCGCAAGCAGGATCTCAAGGCGCTGCGCAAACGCACCGGCCTGTCGGCCGAACGCATGGAGCTGGTGCCCATCGCGGCGGTCGTGCTGCGCCAGATGCTGCGCCGACTGGCACCGCGCAGCGTGCACGTCTCGGCCTACGGGGTGCGCGAGGGCGTGCTCTATGAGCGCATGCCCGCCCATGTGCGCCGTCAGGACCCGCTGATCGAGGCGTGCCGCCACGCCGAGGCGATCGGCGCGCGCATGCCGGGCTTCGGAGACAAGCTGTTCAGCTTTCTGCAGCCACTCTACAAATCCGCGCCGGAGGCGCGGCAGCGGCTGGTGCGCGCGGCCTGCCTGCTGCACGACGTGAACTGGCGCGTGCATCCCGATTATCGCTCGCAGGCCTGTTTCGACAGCGTCACCCGCGCCAATCTCGGCGCGCTCGACCATGGCGGGCGGATGTTTCTCGGGATGGCGCTCATGCATCGCTACAAGAATGCCGGCGCACCCGATCACCTGCACGCGCTGATCCGGCTGCTGGATGACACCGCCCGCGCCGAGGCCGAAATCCTTGGCAAGGCGCTGCGCTTCGGCGCGATGTTCTCGATCGCCGGCCCCGAAAGCGCCGGCCGGTTGAAATACTATCCGCGCAAGCACAGGCTGGAGCTGACCCTGGACCCCGAGGCGGCGGATCTGTTCGGGGATGTGGCGCGCAACCGGTTCGAGGCGCTTGCCAAGGCGCTGAAGGCGCAGACCGGCGTGCGCCTGCGCCGCGCGACGGGCGCCGGCAACGGCGCCTGAGAACCCGGCGCCGCGCCCGGCTCAGCCGCGTCCTTCGCGCAGCCAGGCCGCCACGAGCAACCCCGCCGCCATCAGCAGCCACACCCATGCAGGCAGAAGCGCCCCGCGCCGCAGATCCGTGGTCAGATAGGCGTCGCGCGGCGTCAGCCCCAGCCAGCCGCGCCCGGCCGCCGCACGCCCCTCGCGCACATCGCGCAGATCGGGCAGCCCTTCGGCGATGCGCATGATGCCGCCGCGCGTCGCCTCGACATGCGGGGCGATCTTGTCGCCGGTGGCGATCGTCTCCTCGAATTCGCGCGGCGCAGCCGGACCCAGCGCAACCACCGCCTCCCGGTCGCCCTGCGACAGCCGGTACAGCCCGATATCGGGCGCCTGCCAGCTTGCCGTGAAGCGTCCGGGCGCGTCCTCCTCCAGCGTCAGTTCGGCCGCCTCGCCATCGGGACCAACGATCCGCACCGGCGGCACCGAGTCCGACATGCTCTGCCGCGTGACCGTGATGGTCTGGCCATCGGCTTCGGCGCGCAGCGCTTCCTCCTCAAGCTCAGGTTCCTTCATCATCCAGTGCGCCAGCCGGCGCAGCATTTCGAGCTGCGGCCCGCCGCCCTCGTATCCACGATGCCACAGCCAGGCGTGATCCGACGCCAGAAGCGCGAGCCGCCCCTCGCCCGCGCGTTCCAGGATCAGCAGCGGGCGATCCTGCGCGCCGCGCATCACCACCTGCCCGCCTTCATCGGCGATCTCGATCTGGCGAAACCAGCGCCCCCAATCGGGATCCGACTGATCCCCCTCATCCGGCGCCTCGGCGCCGGCGTCCTGCGCCGGATCGAGCTGCGCCGTCACCGGATGGCGCGCGCCAAGCTCGGAAACACGCGGATGAAACCCTTCCTCGACGACGCGCCCCGTCGGGCGACCGGGCACGATGTCGCCCAGAGGGCTGCGCACCACGCTGTCGGCCCCCGCCAGTTCCGGCCCCGCAGCCAGCAACACGGCCCCGCCGCCGCGCACGTAATCTCGGATATTGGCGAAGTAGCTGTCCGGCAGGATACCGCGGCGGCGATAACGGTCGAGGATGATCAGATCGAACTCCTCGATCTTGTCGACGAACAGCTCGCGCGTGGGAAAGGCGATCAGCGACAATTCGGATACCGGCACCCCGTCATGCTTGTCCGGCGGACGCAGGATGGTGAAATGCACCAGATCCACCGCGCTGTCGGCCCGCAGGAGGTTGCGCCAGGTGCGCTGACCGGCATGCGGCTCGCCCGAGACGAGCAGCACCGAAAGCCGGTCACGCACCCCGTTCATGCGCACGACGGCGGTGTTGTTGCGCGTCGTCAACTCGCCTTCGGCCTCGGCAACCTCGAAATGCAGCACATTGGTGCCGCCGCGTTCCAGCGTCACCGGCAGCTCCAGATCCTCATTCGTGGGCACGGTCACCTCGCGCGCCTCCTCGCCGTTGACCGACAGCGACAGCCGCGCCTCGCCGGCCTCGGACTGCGGAACTTCACCCTGATCCTCGACGCGAAGGGTCAGCGTGACGGGCTCATCGAGTATGGCGAAGGCGGGCGCGTTGCGCACCACCAGCCTTCGGTCCCAGTCATCCTCCTGGCCGGTCAGCAGCGCATGCAGCGGCGCCGGCATGTCCGGGGCGGCGTCGAGATCGTGAATCTGGCCGTCCGTGATCATGAAGATCCCGGCGACACGCTCGCGCGGCAGCTCGGCCAGCGCCTGCGACAGCGCCGACATCATGAGGGTGCCGGCATCATCAGCCCCGTCCCCGACCCGGATCACCTGCAATTCGGTCCCCTCGCGCGCCTCGATACGCGCGCGCATCCCCTCGAAAGCCTCCTGCGCCTGGTCCTCACGCTCGCCGATGCGCTGGCTCGCGCTCTCGTCGAGCATCAGAATCACGATGTCGTCGAGGGTCTGGCGCTCCTCATGCTCGACCGCCGGATTGGCAAGGGCCATCAGCAGAACCAGCGCCGCCAATGCGCGCAACCACCACCCCGCAAGGCCGCGCCACAGCCCGAACCCCACCAGCAGCACGGCTGCCACCGCCAGCAGCGCCAACGCCCAGTGCGGCACGAACGGGTCTAGGACGATCTCGGCCGGGGTCATTGGCCCAGCCTTTCCAGCAGCGCGGGCACGTGCACCTGATCGGACTTGTAGTTGCCTGTCAGCACATGCATCACCAGGTTCACCCCGAAGCGATAGGCGGTCTCGCGCTGGCGCTGCCCGGAATAGCCGCGCCCCACCGGCACCATCGCCGAACCGCTTTCATCCATCGCCCAGGCCGCCGCCCAGTCATGGCCGCCGATGACCACCGGCGTCACGCCGTCATTGCGGTTGCGAAACGGCATTCCCTCGGCGCGCTCGGCATCGGCGGGGGCGGCCTCCACCCAGACATCGCGACCGTTGTAGCGGCCGGGAAACTCCTGCAGCAGATAGAAGGTGCGCGTCAGAACATGATCCTCCGGCACGCGCTCGAGCGGCGGAATGTCGAGCGGGCGCGCGAGGCGCTGCAGATGCCGGCTTTCGGGGGTCTCCCCGTCCAGATCGGCCATATCCGCATCGCGCGTGTCGAAGACGATCATGCCGCCGGCGCGCAGATACTGGTTGAGCCGCGAATACGCCTCGCGCGAGGGCAAGGGCTGTTCTGCCGTCACCGGCCAGTAGAGCATGGGAAAGAAGGCCAGTTCGTCGCGCTCGATATCGACGGCCATCGGCTCGCCCGGCTCGACCGAGCTGCGCCGGGTGAGCACGCGCGACAACCCGCGCATCCCGGCCGCGGCGATCTCGTCGACACGCTCCTGTCCGGTGACGACATGCGCGAGCACCACCTCCGAGGTCGCCTGCAATGCACGCGCGTCGTCGCGCTCGGCGTCCTGCGCGGCGGCCCCTTGCGGCACGACCAGCGCCGCCAGCATCACCACCCCCGCCACGGCGGCGCTGGCGCTGGTGGTGGCGGCGGCCTCCCCCGGCGCCCGGCGCAGCAACCTCCCCGTCAGCCCCAGCGTCGCGATCAGGTCCAGAAGCAGCAGCGCCAGCCCCGCCACCAGAAAGGCCGGCCCCAACGCCAGCGACTGCACTGCGCGCGGCCCCTCGACCGCGATGCGCGCGGGCCAGCTCGTCGCCGCCAATGTGGTCTCGGACCCGACGACGTTATGCGCCAGCCGCCGCGCGCCGTCGGCATAGAGGCCGGGCGGCAGCGACGGCCCCGCCGCCTCGCGAACCAGCGCCGTGCCGGCGACCCCGGCCCCGTCCCGCGCCGGGCCCAGCGCGCCGAAGGCGTCGAGATGCTGCACCGCCTCCCAGGTCGTGCCCTCCAGCGCCTCCGCCGTCGGCTCCGCCGCAGGCGCGGACACCGCCAGCCGCTCCAGCATCTGAACGAACACCCCCGACAGCGGCAGCGTGGACCATTCGGCATTCGCCGTCACATGAAACAGCACCACCTGCCCCGCACCGACCGTGCGCCGCGTCACCAGCGGGGTGCCATCCGCCAGCGTCGCGATGCTGCGCTGCGACAGCTCCGGTCCGGGCTGCGCCAGAACCTGCGACGACACGGTTACATCATCGGGCACGGTCAGCCCCGCAAAGGGCGAGTCGTCGTCAAAGGCGGCCAGGTGGCGCGGCTCACCCCAGCTCATCGCGCCGCCGACGACGCGCCCGCCACTGCGCAGCCGCACCGGCAGCAAGGGATCCTGCGCGTCGCGCCCGACATCGCTGCTCGCCAACCGCGGGCCGGCGAAACGCACCAGCAGACCGCCATCGTCTCGCATCCATTCCTCGAGCCGGGATTTCGCCACCTCGTCGAGCTGCGCGATGTCGGCCATGACGATCACCTCCGGGCTGGCGGCGAGCACCGTCTCGACATCCGTCGCCCCGCTGACGAGGTCGGCCACAGGCGCCAGCGCCTCGGTCAGGTAGAACAGCGGCGAGAGCAGCTCCAGCCTTTCGTCGCGGGCGCTCGCCGGCGCCAGCAGCGCCACCTTGCGCCGGGTCAGCGCATCGTCGGTCAGGCTGACCGCGCCGGCGCTGGCATGACCGTCGAGGCGAAACCGCGTGATCCGGTTGCGCAGCTCGGGCTGCAGCGCCAGCGTCGTCTCGGCGGTGTCGGCATCGGCCGCAAAGCCCAGCTCGGTCTGCGCCAGCACACGCTCCGTCCCGGCCGGATCGCGACCGATGGCGCTGGCCGTCACCGACGCGGCGGCGCTGTCACCCGCGCGGCTCGCGCGCAGATGGATCAGCCCGTCCTCGAATCGCGCGGGGTTAAGCGCCAGCACCGGGCGCCCGGTCTCGACCACCGTGACCGGGCCGCGCGCCTCCAGTTCCTCCAGCAGCGTCGCCCGCTCGGCGCGGGCCAGCCCGTCGGAGAACCACCATGTCTCGAACGGCTCATCGGGCAGCTGCGCCTGCCACGCCGCCACGGCCTGAGGTTGCGGCGCCCAGGCGGCGGGCTCGACCCCCGCGAGCCGGTCGCGCCAATGCGCGGCGCTCTGCCAGCGCACGGCGGAGGCCGGCGGATCACTCAGCGACACCACCGCGACAGGGCGTCCGTCTCGCCCCGCCTGCGCGAGCAGGCTGCGCATCCGGTCCTTGCGCCGTTCCCAGTCGGGGGCGCTGGCCCAGCTGGCATCCGCCACGATCAGCAGCGGCCCCTGCCCCTCCTGCGCGTCGCGCGGATTGAGGACCGGCCCCGCAAACCCGATGATGATCGCCGCAACGGCCAGCGCGCGCAACAGCATGAGCCACCACGGGGTCCGGTCGGATTCCGTGCGCGCGTCGCGCAACCCCTGCAACAGCACGACACCCGGAAACCGTCGGCGCGCCGGGGCGGGGGGCACCGCGCGCAGCAGCCACCACAGCACCGGCACCGCCACCAGCGCCGCAAGAAGCGCCGGCGCGGTAAAGCCGATGGATCCCCAAAGCGCGCTCATCGTTGTCCTTCCAGCGCATTGTGCAGCCAGATCAGCGCGCCCAGCGCCGCGCCATCGGTGTGATGGCAGTCATACTGCCAGCCGACGCGCTGCGCGAGGCCATGCAGGATGTGCTTGCGCGCGGCCAGACGGTCCTGATACCGGCGCCGCAGATCGTCGGCCTGCCGCGTCTCGAAGCGCGTCTCGCCGCTCAGGCTCTCGAACAGCGTACGGCCGCTATACGGGAATGTCTCCTCCACGGGATCGAGAACCTGCAACAGCACACCCCGCGCGCCGCGCCCCGCCGCGGCCGTCACCGCCGCCTCCAGCGCGTCGGAATCGCCGAGGAAATCCGACATCATCACCAGATGTCCCGCCGGCACGGCCGCCGCCGGTGCGGTATCGGCGCGCTCGGCCTCGGCACGCTGCGCCATGAGCATGCTGGCGAGATGCACAAGCTGCCCGCGCCCCGCGCGCGGTGTGACACGCGGCATGCCCTGCGACCCGGCTGCCAGCCCGACGCGCTCGCCGCCACGCAGCAACAGCGCCGCCAGCGCCAGCGCCAGTAGCCTTGCGCGCGCGCCTTTCTCGGGCCGTTGCGCCGGTGCCCCGCTGAATTCCATCGCACGTCCGGTATCGACCCACAGCGCCACCGATTGCGCGGCCTGCCATTCGCGTTCGCGAATGAAGGGCGCATCCGAACGCGCCGAACGCCGCCAGTCGATCATCCGAAGCGAATCGCCCGGCATCGCGGCGCGGTATTGCCAGAACTCGGCGCCCGGCCCCGCCCGGCGCCGGCCATGCGCGCCCATCACCACGGTCGCCGCCAGGCGCTGCGCTTCGGCCAGCAGGGGCGGCAGCGCGGCGGCAAGCGCCTGCGCCTGCTCGCGCGCGCCGGACGCGGCCGCCGCGCTCACGCCGCCGCCTCCACGTTGGTGACGCGGTCCGCCACCCGGTCGATCAGCGCGCCCAGATCGTCGCCGCGCGCGCGGGCGGCGAAGCTCAGCGCCATGCGGTGGCGCAGAACCGGACGCGCCAGCGCCCGCACATCCGCCGGCCCGGGCGCCAGCCGCCCCTGCAACAGCGCGCGCGCGCGGACCGCCAGCATCAGCGCCTGCGCCGCGCGTGGCCCCGGCCCCCAGCTGACGCTGTCCTGCACATCTTCGCCGGCCTCCGGCTCCTGCGGTCGGCAGGCGCGCACCAGATCGAGGATCAGCTCCACCACCGCGCCGCCCACGGGCATCCGGCGCAGGCTGTCCTGCGCAGACAGCAGTTCCGCCGCCGTGAAGACGGGGGTGGCCTGCGCCTCATGGGCGCCCGTCGTGGCGATCAGGATGTCGCGTTCGGTGTCGCGGTCGGGGTACTCCACGTCGATCTGCACGAGGAACCGGTCCAGCTGCGCCTCGGGCAAGGGGTAGGTGCCCTCCTGCTCGATCGGATTCTGCGTGGCCAGCACATGGAACGGTGCTGCCAGCGGACGATGCGCGCCGGCGATGGTGACCTCGCGCTCCTGCATCGCCTGCAACAGCGCCGATTGCGTGCGCGGGCTGGCGCGGTTGATCTCGTCGGCCATCAGAAGCTGGCAGAAGATCGGCCCCTCGATGAAGCGAAACGCCCGGCTGCCATCGGCGG
>CAZMBT010000082.1:0-8398 GCA_964564395.1 uncultured Alkalilacustris sp. | reverse complement strand
TGGAACTATGTCAGCTCGATCGGGGCGTTCATCTCCTTCGCGTCGTTCCTGTTCTTTATCGGGGTGATCTACTACACCCTGCGCCACGGCAAGCGCGTCGAGGAAAAGAACTACTGGAACGAACACGCGGATACGCTGGAATGGACCCTGCCGTCGCCGCCGCCCGAGCACACCTTCGAGACGCTGCCCAAGCGTGAAGAGTGGGACAAGGGCCACGCCCACTGAGGCTCCGGTATGCCGGTAGAGTGGCAAAGCAGAGTTGAAGGGGCCCCGGTGCAAGCCGGGGCCTTTTCGCACGCCGAGGGCGATGCGCCGGCGGCGCGGCTGCGGCTCTGGCCCAACAGGTCGCTGCCCAACAAGGGGTTCGTGCTGTTCATCGGGCTGAGCGCCGGCCTGTTGTCTCTGCCGCTGATTGCCGTGCTCGGCACGCCGGTATTGTGGGGGCTGCTGCCCTTCATCGGCCTCGCGCTGGGCGGGGTGTGGTATGCGATCGACCGCAATGACCGTGACGGCCGCATCCTCGAGGAGCTGACATTGTGGTCGGATCACATGGAGGTGGTGCGGCACAATCCGCGCGGCCAGTCGACACTGCGCTGGGAAGCGAATCCCTATTGGGTGCGCTTGCGGCTTGAGGAAAGCGCGGGGCCGGTGGAAAGCTATCTGGTCCTTTCGGGCGGGGGACGGGAGATCGAGCTCGGCAGCTTCCTGAGCCCCGAGGAGCGTGCGGCGCTTCACCGTCAGCTGGAGGCCATGCTCGCGCGGCTGCGCTGAGTCGCGGTTTCAGGGGCTGAGCTTGCGCTTGACCATCGGCCCGACAGCCGAGAAATCCATGCGTCCCGTGTGCCGTTCCTTGAGGCGCGCCATCACCCGCCCCATGTCGCGGATCGATGTCGCGCCAAGCGCCTCGATGGCGGCGTCCACCTCCGCGTCGATTTCCTTCTCGGTCAGCTGCTTCGGCAGGAATTCCTCGAGCACCTCGATTTCGGCGCGTTCCTGCTCGGCGAGTTCCAGCCGCCCGCCCTCCTCATAGGCGCGCGCGCTTTCCTTGCGCTGCTTTACCATGCGCCCCAGCAGCGCGCGGATTGTCGCGTCGTCGATGGTGCCTTCCGCCTGCTCGGCCGCCGTGCCCGAGCGTTGCGCGATCTCCTGGTCCTTGATCGCGGCATTGATCAGGCGCAGCGTGGACAGGCGATGCGGCTCCTTCTTGCGCATCGCGTCCTTCAGGGCGACAGCGATTTTCTCGCGCAGGGGCATGGCAGTTCTCCGGCATTCGGGGTGATGCGCGATGGTAGCCGCATGCCGGTACTGAGGCAAGTCCGGCATGAAACGTTAAGGCATTGAAAAACAACGCGAATGAAGCGATCGCTTTCGCTTGACCATCTGCGCTCGCGGACATAGGTTCGCGACGATCGTCGCAGGAGCCATCGATGCCCGCTTCCACCACTGAACCACAGAAACCGACCGCCTGCCTGGCGCTTGCCGACGGCTCGGTCTTCATGGGACGCGGGTTCGGGGCGACCGGCAGCACCGAGGCCGAACTGGTCTTCAACACCGCGATGACCGGGTATCAGGAGATCATGACCGACCCGTCCTATGCCGGACAGGTGGTTACCTTCACCTTTCCGCATATCGGCAATGTGGGCGTCACCCCGGAGGATGACGAAACCGCCGATCCGGTCGCCGCGGGCTTGGTGGTGCGATGGGATCCGACGGCGCCGTCCAACTGGCGCGCGACCGGAGGGCTTGATGACTGGCTGCAGCGGCGCGGCCGTATCGGTATCGGGGGTGTGGATACGCGGCGCCTGACACGCGCCATCCGCCGTCAGGGCGCGCCGCATGTCGCGCTGTCGCACGATCCGCTTGGCAACTTCGACATCGCCGCGCTGGTGGCGCGGGCGCGCGCCTTTGCCGGGCTGGAAGGGCGCGATCTGGCGCGCGACGTCAGCTGTGCGCAATCCTATCGCTGGGAGGAAACGCGCTGGGAATGGCCCTCGGGTCATGGTCGCGCAGCGTCGGGAGGGCCGCATGTGGTCGCCGTCGATTACGGGGCCAAGCGCAACATCCTGCGATGCCTTGTCTCGGCGGGATGCACGGTCACGGTCGTTCCGGCCACGGCAACGGCCGAGGATGTGCTCGCGCTGCAGCCGGATGGTGTCTTCCTGTCGAACGGGCCGGGCGATCCGGCCGCGACCGGCCGCTATGCCGTGCCGATGATCCGCGAGGTGATCGACCGCGGCCTGCCGGTTTTCGGGATTTGCCTCGGCCACCAGATGCTGGGCCTCGCGCTGGGCGCGCGGACGGTGAAGATGAACCATGGCCACCACGGGGCGAATCATCCGGTCAAGGATCTGGAAACCGGCAAGGTCGAGATCACCAGCATGAACCACGGCTTCGCGGTCGACGGGCAGAGCCTGCCCGGCGGCGTCGTGCAAACGCATGTCAGCCTGTTCGACGGTTCGAATTGCGGGTTGCGGATGACCGATGCGCCGGTGTTTTCGGTACAGTATCATCCCGAGGCGAGCCCCGGCCCGCAGGACAGCATCTATCTGTTCGATCGCTTTGCAGCGGCCATGAAAGCCCGCAAGCGCCAGCATGTCGGCTGAAGAAGCGGCAGTGGTGTTAACCCGCAGTTAACCATGCCTGAACGAAGCTGCTTCGGTCACCGCCGTTGCCGCCGGGTCAGCCATGCCGCCGCCTTCGCCAAAGGCCACCACTCACAGCATCCGGCAGGCCGGTACGACCGATCCGATTGCGCCATCCCCGCGTGGGCGCGCGGCGCGCCCGCCGCTCGGTGAGGTCCTGGTCGGGCAGGGGGTGCTCGATCCTGGGGATCTGGCGAAGGCGCTGGCCATACGCCGGCGCCAGGCGGTGCGGCTTGGCGATATTCTCGTCAGCCACGGGATGGTGTCCGCCGAAGAGCTCGTGACGGGTCTGTCGCAGCAATACGGGGCCGCGCCCGCCGATCTGACGCGGGTGCCGCCTGATGTGCGCCTGGTGGACCGGCTCGGTGCGGCGACCTGTCTGCGCGAGGGGCTGATCCCCGTTCGCCAGTTCGGGGGGACGACGGTTGTGGCGTCGGCGCGGCCCGATGAGTTCGAGCGCCACCGCCCGATGCTGACACGCCTTTTCGGCCGGGTGCTGATGGCCCTTTGCTCGGAGGTGGAGCTGCATGCAGCGCTCTTGCGTCTGCGCGGTGCCGATCTGACACGCCGTGCCGAATCGCGGCTGCCCGACTCGGAAAGCTGCCGCAGCTGGGATACCCGTCCGGTACGCCAGGCGGCGGTGTCGGGTCTGGCCGTGGCGTTCGCGCTGGCGCTGGTGGCGCCGTTGGTGCTGTTTTCCATCCTGATGGCATGGGCGTTGGTGACGCTCTTGATGGTGGTGTCGCTGCGCGTGGTCGCGGCGTTCGCCTGGGCACGCGCGCAACGCCTGGACGCCGCCGAGGCGCGCGCTGCCTCCGCCGCGCCGCCGCCCGAGATTGCGCGGCTGCCCGCGGTCGCCCTCATGGTGCCCCTCTACCGGGAGACCGATATCGCGCCGCGGCTGATCCGGCGCCTCGGGCGGCTCACCTATCCCAAGGAGCTGCTCGATGTCATGCTCATCGTGGAGGCCGAGGATACGCAGACCATGCAGGCGCTGGCTTCGGTCGAGCTGCCCAGCTGGATGCGGATCATCCCGGTACCGCGCGGCAGCGTCAAGACCAAGCCGCGCGCGCTCAACTACGCGCTCGACTTCGCGCGCGGCAGCATTGTGGGCATCTATGACGCCGAAGATGCGCCCGAACCTGATCAGATCCACCGCGTGGTGCGCCGTTTTCACGACCGCGGCGCCGAACTGGCCTGCGTTCAGGGGATTCTGGACTACTACAATCCCGCCACGAACTGGATTTCGCGCTGCTTCACCATCGAATATGCGGCCTGGTTTCGCGTCGTCCTGCGCGGGATGGAGCGGCTGGGTTTCGCGCTGCCATTGGGCGGCACCACGCTGTTCGTGCGCCGCGACGTGCTGGAGCGGGTCGGCGCATGGGATGCGCATAACGTGACGGAAGATGCCGATCTCGGCATCCGTCTCGCCCGCCATGGCTACCGGACCGAGATCGTGTCCACCACCACCGATGAGGAGCCAAACTGCCATGTCGTGCCCTGGATCAAGCAACGCTCGCGCTGGCTCAAGGGTTTCCTGATCTGCTACGCGGTTCTGCTGCGCACCCCGCGCAAGACCCTCCGCGAACTGGGCTGGTGGCGGTTCTGGGGGGTGAATGTCGTGTTCATGGCGACCGTGTCGCAGTATCTTCTCGCACCGCTCCTTTGGTCTTTCTGGCTGCTGTTCTTCGGGCTCTGGCATCCATTCGCAGGTGTCGCGCCCGCCGGGATCCTGCTGGCGATGGGCGTTGTGTTCCTGCTGGCCGAGGCCGTGAACATGAGCATCGCGATGATCGCCGTGCGGGGGCGCAAGCATCGTTTCCTGAGCATCTGGGTGCCGATGCTGCACGTCTATTTCCCGATGGGCTGCTTTGCCGCCTACAAGGCTGTCTGGGAACTGCTCTGGCGCCCGTTCTACTGGGACAAGACGGCGCATGGCATCCATGACCAAGCCGGCGCCGCATCGAAGACGGCGAATGCGGCCGACACGGGCGCCTCCGGTGCGGGGATGCAGGGTCAGGCGCTCTCCGAATCGAGTCGAAGCCGTGTCTCGAACGCCTTGGAGATGTGAGCGCGCAGGGTCTCGCACGCCGTGTCGCCGTCGCGGGCCGCGATCGCCTCGACAACGGCCGCATGTTCCTCGAGCGCGGCCGCGCCCCGCCCTTCGGCCGCGAGCGAGGTTGTCGCCAGCAGCGCCATCGAGCGATAGACCCGATCCAGCTGCTGCACCAGATAGCGATTATGCGAGGCCAGATGCACCTGACGGTGAAAGCGCTTGTTGGCCTGGCTCATGCGGGCCGGCGCATCGACGAGTGCGCGGTCATGCTCGATCATGGCGCGCAGGATATTGACCTCCTCGTCGGTGGCGTGCCGTGCGGCAAGGCGTGCTGCCAACCCTTCGAGTTCGGCCCGCACCACATAGAGTTCGGCAAGCTGATTGTGATCCAGCGCCGCGACGATCAGGCTGCGCCCGTCGCGGGTGAGCAGCGACTGCGTCTCCAGCCGCTGCAACGCCTCGCGGATCGGCGTGCGTGACATGCCGAGCCGCTCGGCGAGTTCAGCTTCCACAAGACGGTCGCCGGGCTTGTACTGGCCCTGGTCAATCGCTTCCAGTATCAGCGAATAAGCGTCATTCTGCGTCTTTACGCGGTCGGACATCGCACCCCCGATCGATGACGGAGATAGACATGCCGAGCCATGCTTTGCAAGATGCGGTGTCTGCGGGTCGTTTGCGCGGCCCAGATCTGTACTGGGAGAGGCGAATGCCGGATCCGGATTTCTCCGGAGTGACAGGATGGGTCTTTGACCTCGACAACACGCTGTATCCGCCGGAAGCGGAGCTGTTCGTGCATGTCGAGGCGCGCATGAACGCCTTTGTCATGGATCTGCTCGGCGTCGATCACCTTGAGGCCAACCGGCTTCGACGCGACTACTGGGCGCGCTACGGAACCACCCTCGCCGGGTTGATGGAACGCCACGACGTTGCCCCGCTGCCCTATCTCGAAAAGGTTCATGACATCCCGCTGGACGGGCTCGCGCCGGACCCCGATCTGCGCGCCCGGATCGCCGCGCTGCCGGGCCGGCGCATCGTCTACACCAATGGCTGCGCACCCTATGCCGAGCGCGTGTTGCAGGCGCGCGGACTCGCCGGGGTATTCGACGACGTCTACGGGGTGGAGCATGCGCAGTTTCGTCCCAAACCGCAGCGCGCCGCGTTCGAGACCGTCTTTGCACGTGACGGGCTTCGCGCCGACACGGCGGCGATGTTCGAGGATGATGCGCGCAATCTGCAGGCGCCGCATGCGATGGGAATGCGCACCATTCATGTCGCCCCGCAACCGGCACCGCAGCCGCATATCCAGCACCATACGCAGGATCTTGCCGCGTTCCTGGCGCGGCTGACCACGTGACCGCCCACGGGATGCGGCAACATGCTCCATCGCGCCGCAGATGTGACGTATTAGGTGTCCGCCATACGGCAATGGGAGTATGCGCAGATGTCGACAAGGCGGGTTGGTTCGAACTGGTTTTACGCGATCCCGGTCCTGGGCTGGGTGGCGCGCGATGTCGTCGAAGGGGATGCCGACAATATCTGGTATCTTCTCGCGGCGGTCCTCAGCCTGTGGGGAATCGCCATCCTCAGTTGGGGTATGCCTGCGCTTTATCTGCCGGCTGTGGCGCTGGCGCCGCTGGTGATGATATTTCTGGTGCTCATGACGCGTGGCTGAGGCATAAGCGGGGACAGGGCAGGGGTGCAGCATCGCCGCCCCCGATGAGGTGACAGCGTGGCACGGATTGAAACCGACATCCTGATTGCCGGGGGCGGTGTCGCCGGGTTGATCGCGGCGGCGGCCTTCGGGCGTGCGGGGTTCAGCGTGCTGTGCGTCGATCCGGCCGCGCCCGTGACCGAGCAGGCGGCCGCCGGCGCCGACCTTCGCACCACGGCGTTTCTGCAGCCGTCGATCGCGGTGCTTGAAGCAGCGGGGATGTGGCAGCACCTCGCCGCGCACGCCACCGCGTTGCAGGTGATGCGGATCGTGGATGCCGGTGGCCCCGCGGCCGAGCCGCGGGTCACCCATGATTTCGACGCGGCAGACATCTCGGACCAGCCATTCGGCTGGAACCTGCCGAACTGGTTGTTGCGTCGCGAATGTCTGGGCGCGCTCGACAGGCTCGAGGCGGTGACATTCCGGCCCGGTGTCGGTTTCTCGCAGGTCACGCGCCGCGAGAACGCGGCGCTGGTCACGCTCGACGACGGAACGCGCGTGGCGGCGCGGCTGCTCATCGGTGCCGATGGCCGCGATTCCGCGGTGCGCGACGCGCTCGGCATTCCGGTTCGCACGGCGCGCTACGGGCAGAAGGCGCTGGCTTTCGCGGTCACGCATCCGCTTCCGCACGGCAATGTTTCCACGGAAATCCATCGTTCGGGCGGGCCGTTCACGCTGGTGCCGCTGCCCGATCTCGATGGCATGCCGTGCTCTGCCGTGGTCTGGATGGAGCGCGGGCCGGAGGTGCAGCGCCTCGCGGCGCTGCCCGAACCGGTCTTCGAGGTCGAGATGTCGGATCGCGCCTGCCATCTGATGGGGCCGATGCACCTTGCGACGCGGCGCAGCACCTGGCCGATCATCTCGCAGGTGGCGCAGCGTTTCACCGCGCAACGTTGCGTCCTGATGGCCGAGGCGGCGCATGTCGTACCCCCCATCGGCGCACAGGGGCTTAACATGAGCCTTGGCGACCTGGCCGGGCTGCTCGATCTGGCCGTGGCGCGGCCCGAGGGGCTGGGCGACGCCGCGATGCTCGACGCCTATGAGCGCCGCCGGCGGCTGGAGGTGCATCTGCGGGTCGCCGGGGTGGATGTGCTCAACCGCGCTTCGATGCTGACGCCGCAGCCGCTGCGCGACATGCGCGCCGCCGCGCTCAATGCGCTGTATTCGGTGGCGCCGGTGCGGCGCGGGCTCATGCGCGCGGGGCTCGGGGTGCGCTGAGTCCCTGTCAACCGAGCGGGCCGGGGCGCCGTTCCTCGCTGAGCAGGACATTCGCATCGACGTTGCCGATCCCGGGCAGGGTCATGATCCGCCGCCGCAGGACGCGTTCGAAATCCGACAGGTCGCGCGCAACCACGCGCAGCCTGTAATCGTAAAGGCCAAGGACATGCTGCACGGTCTGCACTTCGGGGATGGCGGTCACGGCGCGCTCGAAATCCTCCAGGCTGGGCCGTCCCCGGGCCGCGAGGCTGACACCCAGAAAGACCGTCACGCCAAAGCCGAGCGCAGCCTGATCCACCACGACGCGACGGCCGCGAATGGCGCCCGCGTCGCGCAGGCGTCGGATCCGTCGCCACGCCGCCGGTTGCGACAGCCCGAGGCGGCGGCCGATTTCGCCGGCGCCCAGCGTGGCATCCTCGGACAGGGCGCGCAGGATGCGCCGGTCGGTGGCGTCGAGCGCGCTCATATCGGCAGTGTCTCGCCGGTCTTGATGTCGGCCACATGCATCAGCGCCTCGATATCGGCGATATGCGGCAGGCTCAGGATCCGGCTTCGATAGATCTCCTGATAATGGGCCATGTCGCGGGCAATGACATTGAGCCGCACATCGACGCGACCAAGGAATGTCTGGATCTGCAACACCTCGGGCACAGTGCGCGCGCTGGAGATGAAGTCGTCGAAGGCGCGCGGATCGGTCTTGTCGAGGGTGACGCGCAGGCTGACCTCGACCGCCCAGCCCAGCGCGCGCCAGTCGATGACCGCCTGCTGGCC
>CAZMBT010000081.1:0-8427 GCA_964564395.1 uncultured Alkalilacustris sp. | reverse complement strand
TCAACGTCGCGCCGTCCGGAGACTACGCAGAGTCGACCGATTTCAGCGACATCACTGCGGAGAACATCATCCACCTGATCGACCCGGACGCCGACAGCGACGCTATGACCTTCACAGTCGACGCACCGGTGCTGACGGCCACGAAGGATGTGATCGTCTATTCGCAGGATGGCGACGGTTGCGGCAGCTTCGGCAGCGGTCCCGACGCGGGCGCGGCAATTCCGGGCGCCTGCGTGCAATACACCATCACGGTGACCAATGGCGGCAGCGCCGCGGCGCGGGACGTCACGATCACCGATGATCTCAGCGGCCTGCCGCTGACCTATGTGGGCTCCGATGGGGGCGACGATTTCGGCGCGGGCAGCCTCGACGGCGGCATCCTCACCGCGACGGCGTCGGGCAACATCACCAACGGCCAGTCCGCGAGCTTCGTGTTCCACGCGACGATCGACAACTGACACCCCGCCGCACGCGCGGGGCCCGGTTCTTCCCTCGGCCGGGCCCCGCCGACCTCGCACACCACGACAACAGAATCCCCCAGGGATCGAGAGGCATCGATGCAGCCCCAACCGCGCAGCCACGCAGTCCGGACGGCCGCCGCACGCCGCGGTTTCGCGGCGGCGCTGGCGCTGTTCGCGCTGGTCGGCGCCATCCCCGCCGATGCCGATACCCCCCGTGAAATCACCAACATTGCCGAGGTCAGCCACACCATCGGCGACAGCGATCAGCGCTTTACCGTCACCGCCGAGGCAACCATCGAGATCGCGCGCCCGCCGGTCCAGGGCGATCTGCGGCTGATGCAGCTCAACTGCACGCTGAACTGCGATGCTGGTGAGCGGCACCGCTTCGATGGCGGCGCGTTTTCGACCTCGGGCACGGCCGACGGCCCCTTCCAGCCCCTGCCCGCGCCCTACAATCACGCAACGGTGCACGGGACCCGGGGGGCGGTGGATACATCCGCTCCGGTCGAAGTTGTCGAAGCCGACATCCTGCCGCTGGGCGCCCCCGTCTTCGCGGTGCTGAAAAGCCCCGATCTGAACGCCGATCCGCAGCGCGCGGAAACAGCGCTGGTCACCCTGCGCGATGCGATAACCGGCGACATCGAGCTGCTGCGCCTGCGCGAGACCGGCCCCGACACCGGCGTCTTCACCGCCGCTGTCGAGGCCGTCGAGCCACCGCCCGCGCATGGCGACGGCCGGATCTCCACGGCCGGCATGTCCACCATCACCGCGCGCTACACCGACCCGCTGCACCCCGACAACACCCTGGAGGCAGAGATCGATGTCGGCCCCTTCGATCCGCATGGCGTCGTCTACGACATGGCTACGAGCGCCCCGGTCGACGGCGTCCGGATCACGCTCATCAATGACGAAACGGGCGCGCCGGCGCGGGTACTCGGCGACGATCTGCGTTCGGACTACCCCGCCACGCTGACAAGTGGTGGCACGGTGACGGATGCGGCCGGCAACAGCTACGAGATGGCCCCCGGCGGCTACCGGTTTCCCTTCGTTCGCCCGGGGACCTACAGGTTCGAGATCGAAGCCCCGGAAGGGTACCTGCCGGCGCAGCTCGACTTTCAGCCTGCCGAGCGCGGTGGGCGTTTCGCGGCCAGCGAAGTGAACCGGGTCTTTGCAGCCGGCCCCGCACAGGACAGGACGCATCACGACGCCTCGGACCCCTTCACGATTCGTCCGCAGGATGCGCTCAACATCAACATCGCGCTGGCGCGGGCCGAGATTCTGTCGGTGGTGCGCAACGCCGATACCGACACCGCCGATACCGGCGGCTTCGTCGAGTTCCAGATCGAGGTCACGGCGTCCACCGAGGGGGTGGTCACGCTGATCGATACGCTGCCGGACCAGCTGCGCTTTCTGCCCGGCACGCTGCGTATCGACGGGCAGCCGGTCACGCCCGCCGTCTCGGATGACGGGCGACGCCTGCGCATCACGGATCGGCAGATCCGCACCGCCACGCCGCTGGAGATGACCTATACCGCGCAGGTCAATGTCGCGGCGCGGCCCGGCGACAGGCTGCGCTCGCGCACCGAAGCCAACGGCACCATGCCCGAGGCCGACGACACCCACACGCTGACGGTCAGCGACAGCTTCGCAATGGACAGCATCGCCATTCTGGGACAGGTCGTCGCCGGCCCTTGCGGCGGAGCCGGGGATTACCGCGACCTGTCGGGCATCCGTATCTACACCGAAACCGGCGAATACGCCGTCACCGACGCGCAGGGCCGGTTCTCCTTTCGTGACATGGCCCGGCGTCCGACCGTGGTCCAGCTCGACGAGTTGACGCTGCCGCCGGGCGCTCGGCCGGTGCTGTGCCAGAACAACACCCGCCGCGCCGGCAGCGCCATCTCGCAATTCGTCGATGTCCGGCCCGGGCTGATGGGCCGCGCGAGCTTTCAAATCCTGTTCGACGATCCGGGCGCCGCCGAAAGCGACGATGCCGACACCGTCGAGACCGCCTGGCGCAGCCCGGTCGAAGATGACCCCGTGAGCACCTACACTGCGGAGTGGCTGAACGGTCAGCCCCTCGACGCGGCGCCGCGCATCCTGTTTCCACCTCACGGCCACCAGGCCGACCGCCGTGCCGTCAATCTGTTCTATCTGCGCCCGGCGGATGCCAGGGTCGAGGTGCGTGTCAACGGCGAAACCGTCGATGCGCGGCGCCGCGATCCGGCCACCCGGAACCTGCTCGGCACCACGGCGCTCGATCGCTGGCGCGGGCTGCCGATATCGGAGGGGCGCAACACGATCAGCGTGACGTTGACAGCGCCCGACGGATCGCGCATCGCGCGCCACACCCATGACGTCATGCTGGCCGGGCCGCCCGCGCAGGCCGAGCTTCTCGAGAAGACCTCGCAACTGGACACCGATGGGCGCACGAACCCGGTAATCGAAATGCGCGTCACCGATCGCAACGGTATCCCGGTGCGCCCCGGCACGCGGATCTCGGTGCGCACCGCGGCGCCCTTTGCCTTTGCCCCGGAAAGGTCGCAACGCGGCGCACCGGCCTCCGACAAGGCGCCCTCGACGACGACGCAGGCGAAGGTCGGCACCGACGGGGTGATCCGGCTGGTCATGGCTCCGACCATGGAAACCGCCACTGCCGACATCACGATCCCCGTAACCGACGGCCGCGACATCGAAAAGCGGGTGCGGATTTCGGCCGCCGACCGGCCCTGGATGCTGGTCGGGATTGCGGAAGGCACGCTGGCCGAGCGGCATATTCGCCGCCACATGCGCGCCGCCGACGGCAACGGCGCGCCGGATACCGGGCGCGTCGCGCTGTTCGCCGAGGGCGTGATCCGCGGTGAATATCTGCTGACGTTGCGCTATGACAGCGCGCGCGACGGCAGCGGCGACTTTCACGGCATCGACCCCGACACGGATTACATCGTCTACGGCGATGCGAGCTACCAGGGCGATGCGGCGCAAAGCCGGTTTCCGCTCTTTCTGCGCATCCGGCGCGATGGGGCCGAGTTCCTGATCGGCGATTTCGACACCGGTATCAATTCCGAGCTGCTCAACTACAACCGCCGCATGACGGGCGCGCGCGCCGAGATGGCGGGGGACGGATACCGGATCAGCGCCTTCGGCGCGCGCACGGATGACCGGCGGATCGAGGACCGGTTTGCCGCCGACGGCACCATCGGCCCATTCGACCTGACCGGCCGTCGCATCGTGCAGCATTCGGAGACGGTACGCGTGGTGACCGTGTCGCGGCGTGACGCGACGCGCGAGCTGCGCTCGGAAAGACTCGTGGCCGGGGTCGATTACGTGCTCGACCGCCGGTCGGGGACGTTGCGGCTGCGCCGCGCCGTTCCGGCCTTCACCCCGGATCTGGACCGCAATGTCGTCGTCATCGAGTACGAAACCGCGGACACGGCGCGCAGCGGCACCATCGTCGGCGCCCGCGCCGAGGCCGATGTGACCGACCGGCTTTCGGCGGCGGCGACGGTTCTGGATGCGCGCCGTGTGGATGGCAGCGATATCGACACCCGCATCATCGCGGTCGAGGGCAGCTATGATGTCACCGACAACCTGCGCGTTTCGGCGGAGGCGTTGCGCGCCGACAAGTCCGGCACGGCGTCGGCCGGCGCCGGGCATGCGGGCGTGCTGCGTCTTGATTACGACAGCAGCGGCACGAGCCTGCACGCCCATCTGCGGCGGCAGCGCGGCAATGTGGCGCCCGACGCGCAGACCCGCGACGCCGATTTCACCAGCGCGGGCCTCGAATTCGCGAGCCGGCTGGGCCGCCCTGCCCCGCATGCCGCCGCCGATACCGGCGTTTTCGTCGAAGGCCGGCTTCTGCACGAGGAAGACGGCCTGACCGGCCAGCAGCGCACCGACGGCGAGGTGCTCATGGTCCGGCGCGATGACCGGCTGCGACAGGGCGGTGGCATCCGCGTCGTGCGCGAAGACATCGACGGCGAAACCTCGACCGCCGCGAAGGCGCTGGGCCGCATCGGCTGGGCGTCCCCGGATGGGCGGCTCGATCTGCAGATCGACAGCGAGCAGACCGTGATGCGCGACGGCCCCGCCCCCGCCGACGATCTGACCGAATTGCGGTTGCGCTATGCCGTCTCGGACAGCTTGAGCGCCTTCGGCACCTACAAGACGGCGCTGCGCGGCGGCCAGGGGGCGGGCAGCTTCGGCCTGGAAACCACCCCCTGGGCCGGCGTTAAGATGCATGGTGGCCTCGCGCGGGCCGAAAACGGCACCGCAACGGGACATGGCGCCTTCGTCGGGCTGGATCAGTCGCTAAAGCCGCGCGAGGGCCTCGCCCTCTCGCTCGGTCTGGATGTGCAGCACGATCTGGGTGCGACCGATGTGCCGCTGGCCGGCGATCTGGGCAATCCGCTGATCGAGGACTCCTTCGTCACGCTGCGCGCCGGCGCACGCAAGACCACGGAAAGCTGGTCGGCCGGCATCGACGTCGAGGCGCGGCACAGCGACAATGACGTGACCGCCAACCTGCGGGTTTCGGGCGATGGTCGGCTCGGGGAGGACTGGACGGTCGGCGGCGCGGCCTTCATCGGCCAGACCCGCCCGCGCGGCGCGGCGGCGCGCAGCGACCTGGATGTCACCGTCAGCGCCGCACATCGCGGCGATGCCGATGCCCCCGTCACGCTGCTGCAGGCCCGACTGAAAAGCGCGACGGTGGGCGACAATGACCGCGTCACCGGCATCGGCTCCATCTATCACGCGCGGGATCTGACCGAGGCGGACAGTCTGAACATGCGCTACGGGATCAAGTATGTGGAAAGCCGCGACACGGCGGGGCGCCACCGCGACATCCTCAATTTCATCGGCGGCGAGTACCGGCGCGACGTGCACGACAAGTTCGATATCGGCCTGCATGGCGCGGCGATGCATTCGGGCCACTCGGGCTCGGTCGATGCCAGCCTCGGCATGTCGGTGGGCTTTACTCCGTTCGAGAACGGGTGGATGAGTGTTGGATACAACGTAAGAGGGTTTCGCGATGGCGACTTCTCGGAAAACGGGCATACGGGCCACGGTGCCTTCATGCAGTTTCGCATGAAGTTCGACCAACACAGCATCCGGAAGCTGTTCAGATGATCCGCCGGCTGCTGCGACAACTGCGCCTCGCGCTGATCCTGCTGGCCGCGCTTTTCCTGTGGGCCAACTGGACGTCGCGGGCGGCGTCCGACACCCTGGCAGGCTATACCGCATTCGACACCGCCGCGTCCCTGCCGGCCGACGGCGCGGCGCCGGCGCCGGGGATCACGGCGAGCGATGTCACGCGCGGGCCGGGGCTGCGCCATGCCTCCACAGGCAGTGACGAATACGCTTCCGCCGGCTGGGGCGCCGGCGGCGACCGCGAGGCCGCCGAGGCTGCGGGCCGCTACCTGTCCTGGAAGATCGAGTCCGACGCCCCGATCCGGCTGACGGATCTCGCGCTCGGGTTCCGCCGCGGCGGCCACGCGCCCGAGCATTTCCAACTGGAACTGCGCACCGATGGCGCGGGCGGTTGGCAAGTCCTGCACACGGAACATGTGCGCAACGCGAGTGCTCAGGAGATGACGCTCGATCCGGCGGCCCTGGGGCTGGATGCAGCCTCGTCCTTCGAATTCCGCCTCTATGCCTGGGGCGCACGCCGCCAGGGCAACAACAACAATCCGGGAACCGTCAGACTGGTGAATGCCGTCACCGCACCCGATGGCAGCGCCGGGGCCCTCGTTCTTGGCGGAACACCCGTCTCCGCGCCCGATCCCGCGGACCCGCCTTCGTCACCGCATGTTTGCAGCGCGACGGCGCCCGGACAGTCGCCCTTTCTCGAGTCGGGTCTGCCGGGCGGGGAGTTTTCACGGGACCATTCCGATCCCACGCCCGTGCCTTCGGGGCATGACCTGATCGTCGCCTCCGGACAGTCCGGTCGCCACGACATGCTGGTCCTGACGGACCTGCCGGGCGGGGCGCAGACATTGACGCTGAACTTCTGCTTTCCGCAGGACGGCGCCGCATCCTGGGCGGGCGGCAACGTGCTTTTCAAGACAAGCCCGTTCGACTGGCCATGGGACGGATCCTATGCCGGGAGCTTCGCGCTGTCACCGATCGCGCCGAATGACAGCGTGACGATCTCGCTCGGCCCGGATTTCGACGGCACGCTCTACCTTGCGCTCTATTTCACTTATGGCGGTGAAATCTCGTGGAACCTGCCGCTGCCCACGGTTCACCCTCCCGCCGATATCGACGCGTCCCGCACCGTGCATGTGCATGCGCAAGACGGGCTGGGCTGCGAAATACTGCCGGGCACGCCACCGGCGGCGCCCGGCGCCGCGATACCGGGGGCCTGCATCGAGTACCGCATCGCTCTCGAAAACATCGGCGGCAGCGTCGCGACCGACCTCAGCATGGTCGACATGCTGGCTCCGGACTTCATCTTCGTTGCGGCTCAGGCGCAGGGCTTCGGCGCGGCCGGGAGCACGCTTCAGACCCCGCCGGCAATGACCGACTGCGCGACCGTCTCCTGCGAGATCCGCCTGGAAGACGGCGCGCTTGATGTCAACGAGGTCGGCAAAGTGATCATCCGTGGCTTGCTGAAATAGCCCGCCCCGCCGCGCGACCGGCTTGTCGTCGCCGCCGATCCGGTGCACGGTCGCGCCGGACGACGGAGGGACAATGAAGACGGGGCTGATATTCCTGACGCTCGGCTATGTGCTGAGTCAGTTCTACCGCGCCTTTCTGGCTGTCCTGGCGCCGTCCATCAGCGCAGATACCGGGGCCAGCGCGAACGATCTCGCATTGTCGTCGGGGCTTTGGTTTCTGGCCTTCGCGGCAATGCAGCTGCCCGTGGGCTGGGCGCTCGACCGGATCGGGCCGCGCCGCACGGCGGCATGGCTGCTGGGGCTGAGCGGGAGCGGCGGCGCGGTGGTGTTCGCGGCCGCGCAGGGCTCCTGGAGCATTCACGTGGCGATGATCCTGATCGGCATCGGCTGTTCGCCGGTTCTGATGGCGTCCTACTACATCTTTGCGCGGATGTATCCGGCCGGGGTCTTCGCCACGCTGGCTGCTGCCATGATCGGGCTCGGCACGCTGGGCAACCTGGCAAGCGCGCTGCCGCTGGCGGTGGCCGCAGAGGCGTTCGGCTGGCGCGGTTCTGTCCTGATCCTCGCCGCGATCACGCTGCTGACCGCGCTCGCGCTTGGCCGCTTCATCGAAGATCCGCCCAAGGCCCCCGACGCCGAGCCGGGTGACGGCTCGCTGTTGGATCTTCTGCGCAACCCGGCGATCCTGCTGATCCTGCCCATCCTGCTTGTCAATTACGCCCCGGCGGCAGGGCTGCGCGGGCTCTGGGTGGGCCCGTATTATGTCGACGTCTTCGGCGCCAGCAGCACCGGCGTCGGACAGGTGACCCTGCTGATGGGGATCGCCATGGTCGCGGGCAGCTTCGCGTATGGGCCGCTCGACCGGCTCCTGGGGACGCGCAAATGGGTGGTTCTGGTGGGCAACCTGCTGGGGGCTGCGTGCCTGATGGCGCTCTGGGCGGCGCCGGAGGCGGGGTTCTGGACTGCGGCACTGCTGCTGGCCGGGGTCGGGCTGTTCGGCATGTCCTTTCCCATGCTCATGGCGCATGGGCGCAGCTTCTTTCCGCCGCATCTCGTGGGTCGGGGGGTGACCTTGCTCAATCTGTTCGGCATCGGCGGGGTGGGCGTCTTCCAGTTGCTGAGCGCGCAGGTCTTCGCCACCGCCGAGGCGACCACGACGACAGCCGAGGGGCCGTATCAGGCGCTGTTCCTGTTCTTCGGGGTCGCGCTGCTCGTCGGTTGTGCGGTCTACGCCTTCAGCCGCGACCGCACCGACTGAGCGGCCCTGCCCTTTCACCGCGCGCCGCTTTGGTGTATGTGCCGCCCGACATGCATGAAGGAGAGCCTGATGGGCTACAGGATCGTCG
>CAZMBT010000080.1:2106-8678 GCA_964564395.1 uncultured Alkalilacustris sp. | reverse complement strand
GAAGGCGCAGCCGATCATGACCGTTCCCAACGACATCGCCGGAACCGCCGCACTCGCCATCTGCGAGTCGCTCCTGCTCGCGCTCAACGACCGCAACATCCTGCCCGAGAGGGAGATCGTCGGCGTCCTGAAGGATGCCGCCGCAGCGCACGAGTTCGCCCCGCCGGGCGAAAAGGATGCGCTGAACGCCGCCGTGGCCGCACTGATCAACAACATCCTCGCAGGCGGCAACTCGGTGCGTCGGCGCTAGGCGAACCGACGCGAAAGGCGACGGGACGCGTCCCGTCTCCTCACCCGGCCTTGTCCGAGCAGGCCGGGGGCCTGACCGTCAGGCGCCTGTCACAGGCGGCCTGTCAGCACCAGCACGATCAGGATGACGAGGATCAGCCCGATGGTGCCGCTGGGCCCGTAGCCCCAGGCTCGGCTGTGGCCCCATGTGGGCAGCACGCCCACGAGCATCAGAACGAGCACAACAATGAGAATGGTGCCGAGCATGATGGTGTCCTTTCCTGAACTTCACAGAAGGTAACCCCGCCGCGTGAGGGGGGCGCGGCGGGGCCGTCCGGCAATGGCGTCAGCCCTTGCGGGCGGCATCCTTCGCCTTGCCGGGTGCCTTGTGGAATGCCGCGTCGGTCTGGCTGGTCTTGCCTGCGGCCTCGCGGGACTTGTATTCGCTCGGCACCTTGGCGCCCTTCGGAGCGCCGGTTCCGGCCTTCTTCTTCTTGTTCTTTTCCATCGACGTGACCTTTCGCTGCGTTTCGGTGTCGTTGGCCTCAGGCCTTGCGCAGGTCGTCCTTCGCCCGACCGTAGGCCTTCTGAACCTTGCCCTCGACCTGTTCGATCTTGCCCTCGACCTCGAGCGCCTTGTCGCCGGTCAGCTTTCCAAGCCCTTCCTTGACGGCGCCTTCGGCCTGCTTGGCAGTTCCCTTGATGCGATCCTTGTCCATCGTCCGAGTTCCTTCTCCGGAGTGAGGCGCCGCGCACCTGCCGCAGACTCGGGCGGCCGCAAGCGCCATGGGCGTCATCCTCGCCGCTTGCCGACCAAGCGTCCCTAACCTGCATCAGCAAAGCGGCCCGCCGTGGGAGATATCGTCGTCGTGGTCCGGTATAGCCTGCCACAGACAGTTTCCGCCCCAGCGCGTCGGGACGGGACGCTGCGGTCCACATCACGCCGGTCGGACCGGACCTGCTGCCCGCCAACCGGCTCGCGAAGGCTGCCACACACCATGCCCGAGGATCACCCACACGGCGAAGCGACGCGGCCGCGCGTTGCACCGTCGGCAGGCCGCGCCCCGCCCGCCGGCTGGTTCTCGCGGCTCGACCGTGGAGCGCTTCAGGCCGTGTTTCTGGGGATCATCGCAGGCGTGATGTCCCTTGCCGCACTCGACGCCGCCAGCCTCATCGCGATCCCGACGGTGCTGGCAATCCTCTGTTCCATCGCTCTGGCACCTGCAGTGCGGCGACTGGAACGCAGCGGGGCGCCGGCATCGCTCTGCGCGGCGCTGGTCGTGGGCGGTCTGCTGCTGGGGGCTGCGACGACCGTCTACGCGCTGGCGCCTTCGGCCGAGGCCTGGAACGACCGGGCGCCGCAGATCCTGCGCGAGATGGAACGCCGCACACGCGAGATCCTCTCGGGACTGTCCGATACGTTCGACCCGGGCTCCATGGTCGCCCCGACGGACGAGAAAGACCCGCTTCAACCCGAGGCTCCGCGGGCACCGGGCGACGACACCTTGGGACGGATGGTCGAGGGCGGGCAGCGGCTGCTGGCGGACTGGGCCATCGGCGCCCCGAGGCTGGCCACGGGGGCCGCGTTCTGGGCGATGCTGACCTTCTTTCTGCTGCGCGACCGGGTCATGCTGGCTCGCTGGGGGATGTCGATGGTCCCCGGCGCCTCGGCCCGGCGGGCGGTCGGTCGGGCCATGCGCGACGTGCGCACCAGCGTCGCGCGCTATCTGCTGGCCATCACTGCCGTGAACCTGGGGCTGGGGCTCTGCATCGGGGTGGCGTTCCACCTGCTCGGGGTGGCGAACGCGCCGCTCTGGGGCGTGGCCGCGGCACTCCTGAACTTCATGCCCTTCATCGGCGTCGCGATCATGGCGCTGGTCACACTGGGCGTCGGGATCGTGTCGTTCGAGGATCCCGTCACGGCCTTTGCGCCCTTCGCCGTGGTCGTGGTGTTCAACATGATCGAGAGCCAGGCCGTCACGCCGATGGTGGTGGGCGCGCGCATCCGCATCGCCCCCATCGCGGTCTTCGCGGGCATCGCCTTCGGGGCGTGGCTGTGGGGGGCCGCCGGCGCGCTGGTCGCCACGCCGACGCTGATCGTCGCCGTGGCCTTCGTGCGTCGGCTCAACGCCGCCGCGCCGCTCGCACGCCCTTCCGTCAGGGGCGGCGCATGAGCGCGAAGGCCATGACGAATGCGGCCAGCGGCAGAAGCGGCCTTGCCGAGCGGACGAGTGCGGCGGCAAGGGCGATGTCGGCTTCGGCGCGCCTTCGGGCGGCCATGGCCTGAGCGGCGCGGCGGGCCGACTGCGCCCGCCCAAGCAGATGCACTGTCAGCGCAAGCGCCGCGAAGACCACAGCGAAGGCGAGGGCCGCGAGCGGGAAACCGACCACCGCCGTCAGCGCCACGAGGCCCGCCGCCACAAGGAGTGCCGCGGCAACCCCGGCAAGCCCTGCCGTGGCCGACCCCGTCGCGGCCCGACCGGCCGCATGGCCGGCCCGTGCGCGGAGAAGATCGCGAAGCGGTGCCAGCAACGGCAACTCCATGGCGGCCTCAGCCCCTGCGAGCGACGAGGCCGAGCAGCAGCCCCAGCCCCGCGGCGATCCCGATCGCGGCGAGGGGATGGTCCAGCACCGCGCCGGTTGCCGTGGCACGGGCGTCCCGTCCGGTCTGGCCGATCTGTCTGCCGGCCTTCTCGAGGCCTTCGGTAACGTCGCCCTTGACCGTCGCGGCCAGCTTCATGAGATCCGCCCGTAGCGTCTCGATCTGGGCGCCGAGGTCTTCGGGGTCGGCGACGGCCTTTGCCGCCTGCGTCGCAGTCGTGTTCATCGCGTGTCTCCGGAAAATCGATCGTCGCCCCGGATTGTGCCGGGGCTCACATCGGTGCCGGCGGTCCGGGATCGACCCGGCACCGCCCTGCCCAGTTCGCGGCGTTCAGCGCAGCCCGAAATATCCAAGAATGAACAGGACGATCACGACCAGTCCGACGATCCATATGATCTGGTTCATCTTACCCTCTCCGCTTCCTTGATGGCGTCTCCCCATCCGTTCCTGACAGTGGCGCCGTGGCGAAAGCCGCGCCACAACCTGGATCAGTCTCCAAAGCGGGGGCGCCGTGCGCAACGGCGCCCGACCGACGCGACGGCCGCCCCGTTTCCGGCCTCAGTAGGGTCGGACCAGCGACGTGATCCGCCGCACGGCGACCCGGCGGTTCAGGCGTTCGGCCTCAAGGATGGCGATCCTGAGGAAGCTCTCGCCATAGCCCTGAACAATCATGTTCTCGGCCGGAACTCCGAAATACTCGGTCAGGGCCAAAGCCACAGACTCGGCCCTCCTGTCGGACAGCAGGAGATTGTAGCCCGCATTGCCCACCGCGTCGGTATGGCCCTCGATCAGGAACAGCTCGGTCGGGTTCTCGGCCACCAGGTCCCGCATCAGCAGGCCGACCTGCCGCAGCCGTTCGGCCTGTGACGGCTGAACCGCCGCGGAGTTCGTGGCGAAGGTGACGGCCTCGAGGTTGATGACCGGCGCGAGGGCGCGCACCTCGGCATGGTCGCGCACCTGCCGCAGGCTGAAGCTTCGGCCGATGTCGCGCCGCTCGGCGGCGAGCAGGGCCGCTCGCAGGTCTTCCCGGTCGGTCGCCTCCCGATAGGAAATGTCCTCGTGGCTCGGGCGGGGAAGGTCGCGCAGAACCACGGGCTCGAACGGTCGGGTGTCGTCGATCAGCAGGTATTCGCGCCCGTCCGGCTCGATGCGCACACGGCGCAGGGCACGACCGGCGGAATCCCGGATGGTGACGATCCTGGTTCCGTCTTCGCGGGTGACCGTGGCCCGGGTCGAGCCGTCGGCGAACCGCTCGGTGCGCACTTCCGAGCCTGGCCGGCGGAGCAGCGCATCGTCATCCTTGAGAACCCGGTAGCGACCGTCGTCGTCGACCACGATGACCCGGTCGCCCGTATTGGACTCGACGCGCTGCCCCGCGGTCAGGATCGCGCCCACGACCGCCGTGCCGAGCAAGAGCAGCCCCGCCTTTTCCAGATCGCTCAATCCGCGCTCCCTCGCCGGGGGGACCCGGCTGCTCCGGTCGGCTTCGGTGCGCGCGTCTTCGCTCTGGCGCGCGCCGTCCTCGCGCGTCACGTCGCGGAATTCCTGGTCGCTCGAACGACTGCTGCTCTCGGTGACAGTCTCGACGATGACTTCCGCAGCCGTGTCGGGCCCGGCCTCCGCCTCGGCAGCGATTGCAGCGATGGTCTCGCCCGTCAGCGCATCGGCGCAGACGATGGTGCCGTCGCTGGCTACGACTTCGGCCAGACAGTCCTGCGCGACGACAGCCGGTTCCGATTGCGGGGCCGGTTCCGTGGCGGCGTCCTCCGCTTGTTCGGCCTCGACCTGGGCTGCGGCTTCCGCAGGCGTCTCCGTCTCGCTTGCGGCCTCGTCGCGGGCTTCGGCCTCCTCGCGGGCTGCGGCAGGCAGGTCCGGCCGGGTCGCAGCCTCCGGCGCGGCCGATGTGTCTGCCTCCGACCCGTTTTCCAGCGAAAGGATGTGCAGTTCGCAGGCGAGTGCGTCGAAGATCATGGCCTCGGCGCAGATCTCTTCGGGCGTGCGCCGGTCGGCTTGCCTGTTGCGGTTTTCCGCGGAAGCCCCGCCGCCGCCCTCCGGACGCGATGGCGACTGCGCCAGCATCGGGAGGGGTTGCAGCAGCGACAGGACAACGATTACGGCCGTGGACGATCTCAGCGAAACTGCGGTCATGTTGTAACCCTTTCTGATCCTGGCCCGTGCAGCAGCCGCGCCCGCGCTGTCTCTGTGGCACTGCTGCGGTCGGGCGGCCTTCCGGCGGTAGCGCATCCGCATGGAAGCAGCTTCGAGGGGTCATCGCCCCCACGATCATTAGCCCGAAGCGAGGCCCTTCGGACTGATCCAGGTTTGCCCCGCCCCCGTCCTGGCTCCCGTCGAGCATCGGAGTTGGCAATGCCCGGTGGCGGCACCGCGGACCATGCTCGCACGCGTCGGGTGGATTTCTGCCCGTGTCGACTGATCGAGGTAAGTGCGGTGCGCGTGAAATCCGTCAGGGTTCGCCTTGCTTGTCGCGAACGGTACCTGAGCCGGTGAAACACAGCATTCCGGTCAGCGCCGCATCCGAAGTTCCCCTCCGAAGGAAAGGCTTTCCCATGACACAGACAAACATCATCGGCCTCGTCGTCCTGGCCGTGGGCGCGGTACTGCTGTTCTTCGCCTGGCGGGCCTCGCAGGCACCGGTGGACCAGATGTCCGAGGCGCTGACCGGCCGGTTCACCGGGAACACGATGTGGTATCTGCTGGGTGGTGTGGTGGGCGTCGTGGCCGGCGCCGGGCTGCTCTGGCGGGGGTATGCCAACGGCTGACGGCCCGCCTGTGCGATCCGGGGGCTGCCCCTGCAGCCCCCGGCACGCACTCAGACCGCCGCGACCGCCCTTGCCAGCAACGTGCGCACCTCGCTCGCGATTGCCTGCAGGGCGGGGTTTGCGACGGCCTGCATCGAGGCGACCGGATCGACCGCGCAGATCTCGATGCCGGCACCGGTCTCGCGCAGGATCACGTTGCAGGGCAGCATCGCGCCGACGCGGGGCTCGACCCCGAGGGCCTGCCACGCGAGCTTCGGGTTGCAGGCCCCGAGAATGCGGTAGCCCGGCATGTCGCGGTCGAGCTTCGCCTTCATAGTCGCGCGCACGTCCATCTCGGTCAGCACACCGAAACCCTGCTCCGCAAGAGCGGCGCGCGTGCGGGCGTCGACGGCGCCGATATCGGCGCCCGGGATCAGGCGGTTGATCGTGTAGCTCATGGGTCCTCCGTTGCACCGGCCGTTCGCACCGTTGCGGTCAGGCCACCGGGGTCTGCTGATGCGACAGCCGCAGCCAGCGCCCGGCGTCGTTCAGCCAGGTCGAGGCGCAGAGCGCCTCGTGGATCGGGGTGTCGTCCTTTTGCGCCACCACGCGATAGGCAAGGACCGCGACATTCCCCTGTCGGGTTACGGTCCGGTCGGCTATCTCGATCAGGCGCCAGCCGGTATCGGCCGGCATGTGCGCCCAGATGTCGTCGCCCTGAAGGATCCCCAGCGGATAGGGATAGATCACGATCGCGCCCGCCGCCGTGGTGGCGCGGGCGCTGTCGCGGCCGCTGGTCCAGAACGCCTCTTCAAGCCGCCAGAGGTCTTCGTCGGGGTGCATGGCCGTCTCCTGCCTTGCCGCCTCAGTTTCCGGCGCCATCCGAGCCGAGGAACAGCATGTTGATGAGGTAGAGGATCAGCATCAGCACGGCGAGGATCGTGCCGATGCCCCCGGCGCCGGCGGGCGCCGTCCGCTCTGCC